>VAYC01000048.1 GCA_005885025.1 Actinomycetota bacterium
AGCTCGGCTCCGGCCTCCGGCGCCACCTTTCGAAGGGCTCGCATCGTCTTGGGGACGGGCCCGGGTACCGGCTCGGTGGCCGCGCGTAGTGGCGCCCTGCCCCCTTGAGGCTCTCGACCCAAGTACGACTCCTGTGGCCGGGGAATGGGGGAGAGCTTACGCGGCTCCTCGCCGGGGGGTCCACCGCGCCCCTTCGGTCCGCAGGCTCCCTCGGTGTCACCGTTGTTGGGTATGCTCCCGGCGATCGACGAGCAGAGAAGGAGAGGCCGAACGTGGCACAAGACAACGCTGACGCCGCCCGAGGTCTGGCGCAACGGTTCTGGGAGGGCCTCCTGGCTCTTGAGCCGATGGTCGGGACCTACATCGGGGACGACCGCTACGACGACAAGCTGCCGGATCCCAGCGAGGATGGGATAGCCAAGAAGAAGGCCTTCCTCGAGAAGTCCCTGGCGGACCGATCGAAGATCGACGCCGGCGGACTGGACGTCGAGCTCCGGACGAGCCTCGACGTCCTGGAGAACGGCTGTCGTCGCGAGCTCAATTCGATCCGGTGGCGGATGGATCGCTTCTCCGCCGTGACCCACCTGTTCGGCCCCGGCAACCTCCTGGCCGACATCGGCTCACTCCAGCGGGCCGACAGCCCGGAGCGGGTCGAGAAGTTCGCGGGGAGGCTCTCCGCCATCCCCACGTATCTCGCCGCCATCGGAAAGGTTGCGGACGAGGGCGCCCAGATCGGACAGGTGGCGCCCGCCCTGGTGGTGGACCGGGCCATCGGGCAGATCGAGCGCCTCCTCTCGCTCGACCCGGAAGCGTCCCCCGGGATGAACCCGGTGAAGGCGGCCGCCGAGGAGGATCGTGCAAGGGTGGCGAAGCTGCTGCGGGAGGAGGTCTGGCCAGCGTACGGGGGATACCTGGAGACGCTCAGGCGTTACCGCCCACACGCCCGGGACACCATCGGGATGCTCGCCCTCCCCGACGGGGACGCGATGTATGCGTCCTGCATCCTTTCGTTCACCACCCTTCCGCTGGAGGCCAAGCGGGTCCACGACATCGGGCTGGAGCAGCTCGCCAAGATCCAGGACGAGCGGCGGCAGATCGCCGAGCGGCTCGGCTTCGCGGACGCACCCTCCGCCATCAAGGCCCACACGGAAAGTGGGAAGAACACAGCGTCCTCTCGCGAGGACATGCTGGCGCAGGTGGAGGGTCAGGTGCGCCGAAGCTGGGAAGTCGCGCCCCGCTACTTCGGCCGGCTGCCCAAGGAGAACTGCCAGGTCCGCAAGGTGGAAGCGTTCCGGGAGGACGACATGCCGGGGGCCTTCTATCAGCCGGGCACGGCCGACGGCTCCCGGCCAGGGGTGTATTACGTGAATACCGGCCATCTGTCTGACCGGTATCTGCACCAGACAGCCACCACGAGCTTCCACGAGGCCAACCCGGGCCATCACTTCCAGATCACCATCGAGATGGAGTTCACGGATCGACTGCCGCTGCGGCGGTTCGGGGGCTTCCTGGTGGGCGACGCGTTCGTGGAGGGATGGGGACTGTACAGCGAGCGGCTGGCCGAGGAGATGGGGCTGTTCCAAAACGACTACGAGCGCCTCGGCATGCTCGAGGCCCAGGGATTCCGGGCGTGCCGGCTCATCGTGGACACGGGAATCCACGCACTCGGGTGGGACCGTGATCGAGCCGTCCAGCAGATGATGGAGAGCGGCACGCCGAAAGCCGACGCCGAGATCGAAGTCGACCGCTACATCTCGTGGCCGGGCCAGGCCCTCGCTTACATGATCGGGCAGCTCGAGATTCAGCGGTGGCGGGCCGACGCGGCGAAACGAGCGGGCTCCTCGTTCGCACTGAAAGACTTCCACGACCGCCTGCTCGCGCTGGGATCGCTTCCCCTCGGAGTGTTGGAACGAGAGCTGCAGAGCTGAAAAGGGAACTCCCGCCTGAAGGTCGTGGGTCAGCCAACCCGGGCGGCCGGTTCCGCTTGCGGCGAGCTGATCTCTTCGGACCCCGAGGCTGTAGGGGGCGCCACCAGCGCACCCGCCAGGGCGGCCGCTGAGATGAAGATGACCCCGGCTATGCTCAGGGCCGCCCGTACCCCGTACGACGCGCCGAGGGACCCGGCTGCCAAGGCTCCCGTGATGAAGGCGCCGTCCAGGATCGCTCCGGATGCGGCGAGGACCCGTCCCCGGAAGGCATCGGGGACCCGCTCCTGGAGAAGCGACTCGTAGGAGACCGTCCCCACGCCGTTCCCGATCCCGGCCACGACCCACATCAGGAGAACGGATGCAAGGCTTGCCTGACGAGAGGCAGCGAGGACCGCCGCGCCAACGATGGCGATGCCCGCGCCGAACAGTCGCTCCCGGGCCCACCGCCGAGATGCGAGCGGCGCCACAAGCGACCCCAGGACCATCCCCACCCCCCACGCGCCCCCGACGAGTCCGAGGGCCTGGACTGGCTGCCCGAGGGCCCGGAGGACGAACAGAGGCTCGATGGGCGACTTGATCCCCGAGGCGACCATCAGGAACCCGAGCACGAGGAAGATCCCGCGGACCAGGGGGGTGGCCAACATGTACCGGATCCCCTCGACCATGGCCTTGACCGGGCCGGGCGCGGACCCGTCCTCAACGGCCGGGGCCGGCAACCTGAGGCCCTGGAGCAGGCACGCCGAGACCGCGAAGGATCCGGCGTTGATGGCGAAGGCGGGACCGACCCCGAGGTGCGACACGAGAAGGGCCCCCAGGATCGGTCCACCCATCACCGCGAGATGGAACGTGGAGGTGACCAGCGCATTGGCCGCCACGAGCCGATCCTCCGGAACCACGTTGGGGAGCGATGCCTGGGCGCTCGGAAGGAACAGGGCCCCGAACAGCCCGAGGACGAAGGCCACGGCATACAGATGACCCACGGAGGGGGGGCCACCGACGAGAAGAGACGCCACGGCGGTGGCGCGAACGACGTCCGCGAGGATCATGATCTTCCGGCGCGAAAACCGATCGATGAGGGGTCCTCCCAGGGCCCCGACCACGGCGGAGGGGGCGAACTGCAGCACGAGCACGAAGGCGAAGGTCCGGGGGGTCCCCCCGCGAGCGTTCAGAGCGGTGGCGACTGCCAGCGCGTAGACCCAGTCGCCGAGGTCCGAGACAGCCTGGGCTCCCCAGAGCCTCATGAAGGGTCTGTTGTGGCGGAGGTCGGCGATCCCGCTGCCCGCGGGGATGAGTCGAGAACCACAGATTCGGTGCAGCGCGGTGCCCGCCCCAAAGGCGATACAGATGTCGCCCACGCTGAAGACGTTGTGCAGCGGGAACCACGTGGGAAGAGCGAAGACGTCACCGAGGAAGGAGAGCGTGGGGGCGGCCACGACCGCCGAGTTGTGAAAGCCGGCACCAGCTATTGAGAGCCCCGCCGCGGCCGCGGCACCCGGCATGACCGGCATGACCCCCCCGTTGGCGCTGATGGCCAGGAGGTTCAGTCCACCGCCCACCGCGACCAGCCACAATCCGGGAACTCGACGGTTGGCGACGAGGAAACAACCGGCCAGTAGGTAAGAAGCGAGGTGGGCACCTTTGTGGACCCAGGGGGTGCCCTCCGGGAACACCGTCACGATCGCCACCTGTATCGCGACCGCCGCGGCCACCAGCCAGATGGCCCTGAACCTCACCTCGGCCAACTCGATGAGCCGTCCTCCGAATACCGGCACCGTGAGAACCGAGAGGAGGACCACACAGAGGAGGAGCATGATCAGGGCTCCTGCTGCTCGGCGCTGCCCCGAGGCACCGCGCTTTCGATCAAGAGGGTCGCTGGCTCCCGTGCCGGGACGGGATGGCCGCCGTTCGTCTGGATCGATGGCGCCCGCGACGTGGCCTCGCGCTTCAGGGGCTCGAGGCAGGCACCTTCCATCGCACGATGATCGGGTGCTCCCTGCGGTGCGGGGAGTCGGATGCTGAACACGGACCCCCGCTCGTCCGATCGGTCGAGCGTGACGGACCCGCCGATCTCATTGGAGAGCCTTCGGGCGATGTACAGGCCGAGCCCTGCGCCGCTCGGTCCGTGGGTACCCGAGGCTACGCGGTAGAAACGCTCGAAGATCCGCTCCTGTTGGGGGGGAGGGATCCCCATCCCTTCGTCCTCTACCGAGATCACCGCGCACTCGCCGTCTCGGCGCACTCGGATGACAACTCGGTTCGCCGATGGCGAGTACTTCACTCCGTTCTCGGCCAGATTGAGGAGGATCTGTCGAAGGATGGTGGGGTCGCTCTCCACCGTGATGTCGTCTTCAACCACCAGGTCCAATCGGTTCTCGCTGGAGAGGTCCGCCACCGCTTCGGCGACGCTCTGGCCGACGTCGCGCAGAGAGACGGGTGCGAGTTCGAGCGAAGGGTGGTCCGATTCGAGCCGGGCCATGACGAGCAGTCGCTCGATCAGGTGTCGAAGCCTGCCACTGTTTCGATCGACCGCCTCCAGGAAAGATCTTCGCTCCTCCGGAGAGAAGTTGGTATCGCTTCGCAGCAAGGTCTTCACGAAGCCCTGCATGACGGTCAGGGGAGTCCGGAGCTCGTGAGAGACCGACGCCACGAAATCGTCCTTGAGCTGGTTCAGTTCCGACAATTCGGCGAGAGATCGCTCCAGTCCGGCTACCAGCCGGGTGTTCTCGACGGAGGTCAAGGCGCTCCGATACACGGCCACGAGCGGCAGGGCCACGAGGGGGAGCGCGAGCAGGCTCCAGTCGGCTGCGACCAGAACGACCGGGGACAGCGCAATCAAGACCCCGTCGGTGCGCGACTGGAAGGCGATGTCGCGGCCCACGTACTCCACGATGGGAACACGCTGGGCAAGGGACAGAGCCACCGCGGTGAGAACGATGTTCATCAGGCAGAGGACGGCACCCGCCGTGAGGATGCCCGGGAGTTGACCCGGCGCGATGGTATGACTCCCGGATCCGGGAAGGTGGGTGAGGCTGTGGAGCACTGCAGAACAGCCTGCCAGGGCGAGCGTGTACTGCGAGGCATTGAAGAGAGCCTTCCAAAGAGGCTTGCGATGAACCAGGTCAGCGATGACCGAGGCGATCACCTGGGCCAGGACGGCCGCGACCAGGGACTCGCTGAGCAGGATGGCGAACGCAAACGTCGTGGAAGTCGTGATCTCGTCTTCCTCGCCCTGCCGAGGCACCTTGATCGGGAAGAGCTCTCCGATCAGCAGGAGGCCGGCGAGCACGAGGTACCTTGCAGAGGTCAGGCCGTGGCGATCTCCCCCGACGAGCAATGCCGCGAAGACCCCCAGGCCGAAGAATGCAACCAGGAAGACGTAGCCGTGGACGGGCTGGAGTCGACGAGTCCACATGGCGGCGGTATGCGGTGTGAGGGCTCGCTGGCTCGGGGCCCCGGAGGGCGGGCCCTACCCAGGGCCCCTACCGGCGGTCATGGAGCTACGACCACTTCTTTCCGGCGCCCAGGGCTGCGGCGAGCATTGCCAATGCCGCCAGCGCCAGCGCCACCCGAACGATGCGAGCCTTCATCCCGTCACCTCCCTCCAATCGGTGAAGAGGTGCCCTGTCACGCTTATCGGGTCTTCCGCTCGCACGGTTGACGGGCCTTTTACCCGATTTCAGGGAGACCCGGGTCCTCCGTTCGGCCTCGGCAGGTCCCAGCGGTAGGCTTAGTCCTATGGACGAACCTCCCGAAGGAGCGAAGCGAAGCTCCAGGGAGAGGGGTCATCCTCCGGGCTTCTCTACGCGGGCCATCCATGAATCCGACATGCCTCCCGGCGGCATTGCCGAGCAGCCGGTCTCGCCGCCGATCTGGCTGACCTCCGACTACCTCTACGAGGGCCTCGAGCACTATGCCGACGTCATCAACGAGCGCCGCCCCGGATTCGTCTATGGCCGGTACGGCAACCCGACCCACGTGGCCCTGCACCGGGTGCTGGCGTCGCTCGACGCCGCCGAGGCCGCGTGGTCGTTCGCCAGCGGCATGGCCGCCCTCAACACCGGGCTCACGTCCCTTCTGCGGTCCGGCGACCACCTGCTTGCGCAGCGCACGCTCTACGGCGGGACCTTCGCGCTGCTGACCAAGGTCTTTCCCGGTTACGGGATCGACGTGTCCTTCGTCCCGGCCGAAGCCGAGGAGGTCGCCGCGGCCATCCGTCCGAACACCCGGGCGGTCCTCGTGGAGACGCTGGCCAATCCCACCTTCCGCGTGTCGGACGTGGCGGGGATCGGGAAGGTGTGCGCCCAAAGAGACGTGGCCTTGGTGGTCGACAACACGATCCCCACGCCCTACTTGTTCCGTCCGCTCGAACTCCCCGGCGTCACGCTGGTGGCCCACGCCACGACGAAGTACATCGGGGGACATTCCGACTTGATCGGGGGGTCGGTGACCGGATCGCGGGAACTCATGGATCGCATCCGACACCTGGCAATCGATCAGGGAACCACGGCTGGGGCGTTCGAGGCCTGGCTGGCGCTTCGCGGCGTGCAGACCCTGGCCCTGCGGATGAGCCGGCAGTGCGCCACCGCGCTCGAGCTGGCCCGGACCCTCGCCGGGCATTCGAAAGTGGCGGAGGTCGGCTACGCGGGGCTTCCCGCCCACCCTGACCACGAACGGGCCGCTTCCCTGTTCCACGGAGATCGGTACGGGGCCATGCTCGCCTTTACCCTGCGGGGCGGCTTCGAGGCCGGCCTGCGGGCGTGCGACGCGCTCCAGGTGGCCCGGGTCGGCTCGTCCTTCGGCAGCCTCCGCTCCCAGGTCTGCCATCCCGCCACGACCTCCCACCGACAGCTCTCGGCCGAGGAACGAACGGCCGCCGGCATCGGCGACGGTCTGATTCGAGTGGCGGTGGGAGGCGAGGACCCAGCGGACCTCATCGAGGACTTCCTCCAGGCGCTGGAGAAGGCATGAAGCGCGGCAAGCCGAACGGTCCGAAGCGCCGCGTGGTGATCGTGTTCGGGGGGCGATCCGCCGAGCACGAGGTCTCGGTCGCCTCGGCCAGGTCCGTCGCCCAGACCCTCGACCCCGACCGCTACGAGGTCCTGTTGATCGGGATCGACAAGCTGGGGCGGTGGCACCAGATGAACGAGCTGCCGTCCCGCCGTGAGGGCGCCGGCGCGCTCCCCAGCGTGACCGGTGAGGAGGGCCCCGGCGTGTCGCTGGCTCGCGATTCCGGGGAGTCGGCGATCGTCACCGACCGAGGTGAGCGGACGGAGATCGACGTCGTGTTCCCGATCCTCCACGGTCCCTATGGGGAGGACGGGACGATCCAGGGCATGCTCGAGCTGGCCGGCGTGCCCTATGTCGGCGCCGGGGTGCTCGGATCGGCTCTCGGTATCGACAAGGCCCTCCAGAAGGTCCTGTTCGTGGCGGCAGGCCTGCCGGTGGTGCCCCACGAGGCCGTGTACGAACGCGAGTGGGAGGAGGACCGCGAGGCCGCCCTGGCCCGCGCGTCCGGCCTGGGCCTCCCGGTGTTCGTGAAGCCAGCCACGCTCGGATCCTCGGTTGGCATCTCGAAGGTGAAGCGCGAAGAGGACCTCGCCGCCGCCATCGAGGAAGCGCTTTCGTACGCGCGCAAGGCACTGGTGGAGCAGTCGATGGAAGGAGCCCGGGAGATCGAGTGCTCGGTCCTGGGCAACGACGACCCCGTCGCGTCCGTGCCCGGCGAGATCGTTCCGAACGCGGAGTGGTACGACTACCAAGCCAAATACATCGACGAGGGGACGAGCCTCGAGATCCCCGCGAAGCTGCCGGGGAAGGTGGCCGAGGAGGTCCAGCGCATGGCCGTGGCGGCGTTCAGGGCGATCGACGCCGCCGGGATGGCCCGGGTGGACTTCTTCTATCGCGAGCCGGACGAGATCCTTGTGAACGAGATCAATACGATCCCCGGCTTCACGACCATCTCGATGTACCCCAAGCTATGGGAAGCCTCAGGGCTGTCGTACGCAGAATTGGTCGATCGATTGGTCGAGCTCGCCATCGAGCGGCACGAAAAGGAACAGAAGCGCGGCCGCACCCTTCCCCAATAGCTGCGCGCGAGCGGAACTCCTTACAGGTGCACCACCGGGCAGGTCAGGGTGCGGGTGATCCCGTCAACGGCCTGGATCTTGGCCACCACGAGCTTTCCGAGCTCGTCCACGTTGCGGGCCTCGGCCCGAACGATCACGTCGTACGGGCCCGTGACGTCCTCGGCGCTGGTTACGCCCTTGATGGCCGCCACTTCCTTGGCCACCTGGGCTGCCTTCCCGACCTCGGTCTGGATGAGGATGTAGGCGTTGACCACGTTCCCTCCCCCTGGCTCGATGGTGGTCGGTATCGTAGCGACCTTTCGCCGCCGTCACATATCCTGACTTGGTGCCGACACCGCGCAAACGCCGCAAGCCCGCCGACCCGCTGGAAGCCTACCGGCGGATCCGAAAGCCGATGCCCCCGCCCGAGCGAGTCATGCCCGACAAGCGAAAGAAGATGAGCGAACGGGACGCCGCACGCGACGCTCGCGAGGAGGCTCCCTGAGACGGATGTTCTCCCTGGGCGGGGGCCCGATGTTCCGCGACCGTGAGGACGCGGGGGAGCAGCTGGCACGCCTGCTCTCGGACCTCCAGGGCGAGAACGTCGTGGTCCTGGGCATCCCCCGGGGAGGTGTAGAGGTGGCGGCCGTCGTGGCCCAGCGTCTCGGGACCCCACTCGATGTGGTCATCCCTCGGAAGGTCGGGGCGCCCGGCAACCCCGAACTCGGGCTCGGTGCGGTGGCCGAAGATGTCGAAGTCCTCGATGAGCGGCTGATCCGGGTGCTGGCGGTGAACGAGAAGTATCTCCGTGGTGAGATCGCCGCCCAGCAGGAGGAGATCGCGCGGCGCTCCAGCGCCTATCGAGGAGAGCAGCCGCCGGTGCCTCTGCAAGGAAAGGTGGTCGTGGTCGTCGACGACGGCGTGGCCACCGGCGGGACCGCCGTGGCTGCCCTACGGTGGGCGCGAGCCCGAGGCGCTGCGAAGGTCATCCTGGCCGTGCCGGTCGCTCCGGCGGACGCGGTGCGCCGCTTGGAGGAGGAAGCCGACGAGGTCAGAGTCCTGGCCATGCCCGAGCCGTTCTATGCGGTCGGGCAGTGGTACGACTCCTTCCCTCAGGTCTCCGATGACCGGGTCGTCGAGCTGCTGGCCGCATGGCGAGGCGCGTCGGAGTGATGCTGGTTCGATTCCTCCTTTCCTCCAGCCCGACCCCCCCGCCCCTGCATCAGCCGGCAGGGCACGTGGCGGTCCCCGAGCTGGTGGTGGGGTCAGCCCTTGTCCTGATCGGGATCCGCTCGCTGGCGAGGTGGCTCCGCGTCGAGTTCGTCGCGGACTCCTGGCGTGAGCAGGTCCTGTACTCGCTCCATGTGTCCACGCGTGTGGGCCTTTGGTTCGCCTTCGCGGGGTTCTTCTTCGGGCTGGCTCTCGTGGATCAGCCTCGTCGCTTCACGTGGTACCTGCTCGTCCCGCTGGGCATGGCTGGCCTTCAGCTCGTGACCGCGGTGGCGCTCGGTGGGGGCTTGGCGGCAGCCCCCCGGGGGAAAGGTCCCGGCGGGGCCCCTCGCCGGCCCGTTCGATAGCATGGTCGGGCCCTCCTCCGAGAGGGCGCCCCAATCACCGCGACAGCACGTCCGAACTCGAGCGAGGGGAAGCGCTTCCGTGTACCGATGGTGGGTGTTCGTCCATCTGATCGGCGTGTTCGGCTTCCTGGCGGCCCATGGCGTGTCGATGGGTGTTCTGTTCCGGCTGCGCAGGGAACGAGACCCCGCAAAGGTCAACGAGCTGCTCCAACTCTCGGCATCTTCAACCCGGGCCTTCTACCCCGCGCTCGGCATCCTGCTCCTGGCCGGGATCGTCGCCGGGTTCCTCGGCCACTGGTGGTCGCAGGCATGGATCTGGGCGGCCATCGGGATACTCCTGGTCGTCACGATGGCCATGTACGCGGTCGCGACGCCGTACTACCGGCGGATCCGCTTCGTGGCCCAAGCCATGGAGGGTGGGTCCCAGGCCGTGACGGGCCAGCAGTTCGACGAGATCCTGCGGAGCCCGCGGCCGAACTGGATCGCCGCGATCGGAGCGGTCGGCCTCCTGGCCATCCTGTACCTGATGATGTTCAAGCCCACCTTCGGGATCTCCTCGACTACCCCGGCGATTTCCATCCCCGCCGGTACACCGGTGGTCGAAGTGTCCGCGAAGAACAGCCAGTTCGACGCGAAGACGTTGCGGGCGCCGGCATCGGAAGCCTTCCGCATCGTGTTTCACAATGACGACCCGGGGATCCCGCACAACGTGGCCATCTACATGGACAGCTCGGCCAAGCAGGCGCTGTTCGTCGGGACGATCTTCAACGGTCCGAAGATCATGGACTACCGGGTCCCGGCCCTTCCGGCCGGCACGTACTTCTTTCGCTGCGACGTGCACCACAACATGACGGGAACGTTGGAGGTCGCCGCCGCGTCGTCTTCGAGCCCATCGTCCAGTTCGTCCCCGAGTAGCTGAGCGAGGCGCCATGGGATACCGGACGATCGTGGTCGGTACCGACGGCTCGATCACCGCGACGACGGCCCGTGACGCGGCCATCCGCCTGGCCAAGCGCCTCCGGGCCCGGCTGGTCCTGGTGTGCGCGTGGGGACCGCCGCTCCTCACACGGCCCATGGCCGAGAGCCTCGTCGGTCACTCGCTGGAAGCTGCCACCCGGGTCGGTGTGGAAGCCGACGCCGAGATGGCCAAGCAGGATCCCGCGGACCTCCTCCTGGAAGTCGCCGAGCGGCGGCAGGCCGACCTGCTCCTGGTGGGGAACAAGGGGATGGGCGAGGCCAAGCGGTTCCGCCTGGGGAGCGTGCCGGACCGCATCGCCCACTTCGCCCCGTGCGATCTGCTGATCGTCGACACCGCCCGGTTCCAGACGGCCCAGGGCCGCTCGGACCGCTTGTACAAAGGGATCGTCGCCGGCACCGATGGTTCTCCGACGGCGGCCGAGGCCGCCCGAAAGGCCTTCGAGCTGGCCATGTTGGTCCGCGCCGAGGTCACGCTCGTGTACGTGGGGGACCCGATCGTGGGCGCCATCACGCTCGAGGAGACGGCGTCCGGGCGGCCGGAGGGCGTGACGGTCCACACTCAGATCACGGAGGGTGATCCCGCCGAGCAGCTCATCGGGGTGGCCGAAGCGCGAGGAGCCGACCTCATCGTGGTCGGCAACAAGGGGATCGCCGGGGCCCGCCGGTTCCTCCTCGGGTCGGTTCCCAACAAGGTCGCCCACTACGCGTCCACCGACGTCTTGATCGCCAAGACCGTCGATCGAACGGTCGAGGATCTCGCGCCGGGTCACGGCGGTGTGGTGGATGTGGAAGGCCGCAAGCTCGCCGTGTACCGAGATGAACGCGGGATGTTCCACGCGCTCTCGCCGAAGTGCACGCACATGGGTTGCACGGTCGATTGGAACGACGCCGAACGAACGTGGGACTGCCCGTGCCACGGATCGCGGTTCGACGTGGAGGGACAGGTCGTCCGGGGGCCAGCCGCCAAGCCGCTCGCGCTCCAGCCGCTGGGCAAGGGACTGGACGCGGAGCCCGGCAAGCGGGGGCGAGGGCGTGCCAAGAGGAAGGGGATGGATCGGTTCGTCATCGTGGGGGCGAGCCTTGCGGGCGGAACCGCGGCCGCGAAGCTGCGGCGGGAGGGTTTCGACGGCTCACTCGTCCTGATCGGCGCCGAGCCGAATCTTCCGTACGAGCGGCCGCCACTCTCGAAATCGTTCCTGCGAGGGGAGACGGCGTTCGAAGACGCCCTGGTCGAGCCCGAGACCTTCTACAAGGAAAACGAGATCGTGACCCGGCTCGCGACCCCCGCGACGTCGCTCGACCCGGCCCGGAAGGTCGTCCAACTGGCCGGGGGCGAGGACATTCCCTACAACCGCCTGCTGGTGGCGACGGGGGCCCGGAACCGCCGCTTCCCGATCCCCGGGATCGATCTGGATGGAGTTCTCACGCTGCGGACGGTCGACGACGCGCTGCGGATCCGGTCGGAGATCGCTCCAGGCCGGCGGGCGGTGCTCGGCGGCATGGGGTTCATCGGCTCCGAAGTGGCCGCCTCGCTTCGCCAGCGCGGCGTCGAGGTGACGGTCATCGACGGGGCGGCGGTTCCTCTCCAACGCGTGCTCGGTGGCGAGGTGGGCCGGATCCTCGAGGAGCTCCATCGGGATCACGGGGTGCGGATGTTCTTCAATGATCGCGTGGCCGCCCTCGAGGGCCCCGGCCGCGTGGAGCGGGTGGTGACCGCCAACGGGCAACGCCTCGACTGCGACTTCGCCGTACTCGGCCTGGGGGTGGAACCGGTCATCGACTGGCTGGGGACGTCGGGCATCGAGTTCGACAACGGCGTGGCGGTGGACGAGCTCTGCCGGACGAACGTGGAGGGCGTCTTCGCCGCCGGCGACGTGGCCAATCACCTGCACCCCGTCTTCCGGCGGCGAGTTCGCGTGGAGCACTGGCAGAACGCCATCAAGCACGGGCGGGCCGCGGCGCTCAGCATGCTTGGCAAGGGTGAGCCGTACCGTGACGTGCACTGGTTCTGGTCCGATCAGTACGACCAGAACCTCCAGTACGCCGGCTTCCACACCGAGTGGGACCAGCTCGCGGTCAGGGGAAGCCTGAAAGGCCGGGACTTCGTGGCTTTCTACCTGAAGGACGGGATCGTCCTGGCGGTGGTGGGCCTCAACCGCGGAGAGGACGTGCGGCTGGCGACGCCGCTGATGGAGGGTCGTGTCCCGGTGGATGCCGAACAGCTTGCCGACGAGAGCCGGGACATCGGCAGCCTCGCTTCAGTTACAGCCCGGGACCGCTCGCCCGCGGGGTAAGACCACAGCGCTGGACATCCGGGAGCCGGATACTCCACGATCTCGCACGCCGACGACCGAACGAGTACAGGGGGAAGGATGAGCGAGCAGCAAGCCGGCCTCAGCTTCGAGCGTGACATCCGTCCGCTGTTCAGGGACAAGGACCGCCAGCGCATGGAGTGGGCGTTCGACCTGTGGCGATACGAGGATGTCAAGGAGAACGCGCCGGCGATCCTCCAGCGCCTCGAGGATGGCGACATGCCGTGTGACGAGAGCTGGCCGCCGGAACGGATCGAGCAATTCCGCTCCTGGATGCAGGGCGGCATGGCCGCCTAGGCTCGCGCCCCCGCTAGGGCCGCCGTCGTGACGACCGGATGCCGTTGGCCAGGATGGCGGCTCCGATGGCGATCAACACCACCGGCCAGACGTAGCGTGCTCGCAACTCGAACACGTTCAGGGCCTCGAGCAGGAACACGATACCCAGACCAACGAACACAAGACCGGCAATCGCCGCGGCGCGGTTGTACGACCGAGGATTGCTAGTCCGCATCAGCGGTCACCTGACCGATGCCGACCGAGAGCCTGACAATGACGCACGCGACCTGTGAGCACCCTACCCTTCCTCCCGCCGGGGTCAGGTCGATGACGGCGTCGAATCCGGAGTCGTGTCTGCCCGCCACGTTGACGTCGCCGACCCCTGCCCTGGCATTAACGGATCCAAACGCGCGCGGAAGGTGAACGACGAGTTGTCCGATGCCCACGTGCGCGTCGATCCTGTAATAGCCCCTTGAGAAGGTCACATTGGTGAAGTCGAGCGTGAGCTGGCCGATGCCCAGCCGGTATTCGCGCTTCAGTTGGGCCACGGACGTCGGGCTGAACGAGCGGTCGCCGATCCCTCCACGCAGGTTCGCGTCGAAGGAGCTTCCCAGCCCGAGCACGACCAACAGGACGACCCCCAGCGCGACGAGGCCGCCGTGGCCGCCGGTCCTGGACCCGATCACGAGCGCCACACCCACCACGATCAGCATGATCGACAGGACCACCCACACCGAGACGTCGAAGACGTCGAGCGTCCCGAGCAACCACAGGATGCCTCCCGCCAGCAGCACGACACCGAGCATCAGCCGGCCGGAAGGGATCTTGTGGCCAACCTCGGCGCCCGGAGGAGGCGGTGTGATCGGCTCCTGGCCTTCCTCCGAAGCCTGATGATCGGAGGGAGGAAGCTCCGAGCTCATCGACGGGTGCCCCACACGAGCACGGCGACACCGACCCCGATCAGGGTGACCGGGCCGATCACCTTGTCGAACCACGAGACGTACTGGTCGATCAACAGGATGGCGCCGAGGGCGACCAGCGCGGTCCCGACCAGCACCCGTCCCGCGGCTGCCGAACTGCGCGGAGTCATCCCCAGCTGTTCTCCGGGGGCTTCCTTGGGGATGACCAACCACGCCACCCCGTAGATCAGGAACCCCACGCCGCCCCCGATCGCCAGGACGACGAGGGCGACGCGAAGCAGGATCGGATCGACACCGAGATAGCGACCGAGGCCGCCGCACACACCGGCGATCACTCGGTCCTCCCGGCTTCGACGCAGCAGGCGCGGCAGCGCCGAGGGCGTGAGACCGGCCATCACGCCTGACCATAGCCAAGTGGTCATTGGTGGATCAAACCGGGGCACCCGAGGTTTCCGCTCGGACCCGGTCGGGCAAGCTGTGCTCGGAGGTGAATCCCCCCTTGGAACAACGGACCGAACCCATCGTCGCCCCGACCAGCCCGGCCCTGCACGAGAAGGACCCCCGATCCACCATCGAGCTCGTGAAGGACATCGCCGCCGACGCCTCGAGCCTGTTCCGCAAGGAGGTCGAGCTCGCCAAACAGGAGCTCCTCGAAGCGATCACCGCGCGCCTGCTGGCCGTCGGGGCCATGGCGGTGGCGGGCGTGTTCGGTCTGTTCATGCTGGGTTTTCTGGCGCTCGCCGCCGCCGCGGCGCTCGACATCATCTTTCCCGCATGGCTCGCCGCCTTGATCGTCGCCGGCGGGTTCGCTTTGATCGCAGGTCCGGCTGTGCTGTTCGGCCTGCGGCGGATGAGGGCCCCGCCCCTCGCCCCAGAGGAGACCCTGCGGACCGTGAAGGAGGACGTGGAATGGGCAAGAGCTCAGCTGAGACGGTAAGGGAGATCGAGGCAACGCGAGAGCGCTTGGACGCGGAGATCCAGGAGCTCGAGCACCGGCTCCCTCCTCCGGTCCGGTGGGCCAAGCGGATCGCCGGCGTTGCCGTGGCCGGCGGCGTCGCCGGATCCGCCTTCTGGTTCGGAGTCCGAAAGCTCCGGGGTAGGAAGAAGCGGCAAAAGGTCGATCCCGATCGGGTCCAGACGGTGGTCCAGGTCCTGCCGGGGGAATTCGGGAGCGATGGAGGACGGAGGGTGGAAGGTGTGGGCCGGCGCGATCGCTGCGGTGTGGCTCCTCGTGCGCCTGACGGAGCTCCGTCAGCTCAGGCGGATGAATCGCGTTCTGATCACGGCGCCGAGCCGGCCATACTGAAGAAACCAGCGCAGACTCACGCCACCGAGCGGACGATGTCCTCGGTGAGGTCGGGGTACTTCCTGAGCGCTTCGACCCGCTCCCGCTTGAACCGTTCCACGAACGCCTGATACTCGTCCGTGCGGCCCTGCCGCTCGTACAGGCGACGGGGCTGGAGCAACTCGATGTCGTCGACGCCCGGAACCTCTTCGGCCACCTCGTAGCCGAAGTCGGGGTCCTGGTCCCATTTGATGGTCTGCTCGGCGATGGCCTTCACGATGGCGGAGGAGACCGGGATGGTGACCTTCTTCGAGCGGTCGTCATCGGCCCTGCCTCCCACCCGCCCGGTGTTGAGCAGGTAGACCTCCATCGGGTGCGTGTCCAGGAGTTGCAGGAACCGGTTGCCCTGGAGCCCGTGGCGGAGCGGGAAGAACGGGTTCGTCCCGGGGACACGCAGGAACTTCCCCTCCTCGGCCTTGCCGCCGGCCGAGGTCCCGGTCGTTTCCCCGAGCATGAAATACGCGGCGGCTTGGACCTGGGAGAGTCGCGACACCGCCGAGACGATGTTCTCGTTCCAGTTCAGGATCAACAGGTAGTCGACCTTCCCGAGGTTCTGGGCGTCTTTGTACGAGCCGAGGTCTGACAGCGAGAACACCGCCCGGCCGTTCTTCGTGTAGGACGTCTCGATGAAGTTCACTTTGCCGTTCTCGTCCTGGTACACGTTCTCCAGGTACGAGCCTGGGCTGGTCACCGCCCGGTAGATGTTGGGTTCGAACTCAGGGTCGAGGGAGAACGTCTTCGCGAAGCACCCGTTCTCCGTCCCGTAGACCTTGCCGCCGGGCATGAGCGCGACGAAGTCGTCCTGGACCGGCAGCGAGTCGTTCTGGGTGGTGAAGGTCGTGGTGGTCTTGCCGGTCCCCGACAACCCGATGATCAGGAAGACCTTCTCGTCTCCGTTGGCCGGCACGGCCTTGCACCCGGCGTGAAGCCCGAGGCCACCGCGATCGTAGACGATGCGGTTCCACATGCGGAGGCCGCCCTTCTTGGACTCGCCGAAGTAGTCCGAGCCGATGACGCGCGTCACGCCCTCATCGAGGTTCACCGCGATGCAGCGGTCGTCCGGATATCCAGGAGCGGACAGGTTCGGCGTGTAGATCACCTGCACTTCCGGCGCGACACGCGGTCCCTCGTAGTACAGCTTTTGCTGCATCCCGGCGATGTTGGCGTTGGCCTTCTCGATGGTGAGCCTGGCGGGCGTCTTGAACCCCTCGGCGTTTCCGATGTAGCCGTCGACCACCAGCATCTCCTGGTCTGCGATGTACTCGTCCTGCATCTTCGCCATCAGCTCGTACTCGACCCGGCTGATGGTCTTCTGGTCGGTCAGGCTCGGGTCGTCGGTGACGATGAAGGTCGACGGCGAGCTCCTCGACGTCACTCGGGTTTGGACGTTCACGTTGCCGAACTCCGTGATGCGGCAGGCCGGCATCTGCTCGGTGAAAGCCCTGAGCTCCTCAGGCGTCGGATTGTCGTAGATCTTCTTGGCCTTCATGCATCTCCTCGGAACGAACGGTGGAAGGCAAACGATTGTAGCGAACGATGATCCCGACCGGGGGTACGTACTCCTCAGCTCCCGGCCGTGAACAAAAAAGACGTGGGCGCTCTAGCGCTGCTGCTCCACGGTGAAATAGAGCCGGACCTCCGTGCGGTACCCGACGATCTGCCCATCCTCCACGTCGGTGCTCGTGCCGAGGACGTCCAGTCTGTTGATGCCGCGGATGGTCTTGGCCGCCTCGCGAAGCGCTTCGCGTGCCGCCTCGCCCCAAGACCGGTCCGACACTCCCTCCAGGTCGATCGTGTTCATGACGGCCATGACGGGCCTTCCTCTCGCTGGGAACGGTAGGCTCAAATTATGGAGAATCGGGCGGGGCGGATGGAAATCGGGACTTCCCGCCCGCTTGGGGGCGCCCGGGGAGGGACCGTGACTGGGTTCACCGAAGACGAACTGCTCGCCACCATCCGCCGGCTGCTCTCGGGGGAGGCCCCCGGCGTCCGCGTGGGGCCGGGTGACGACGCGGCTGTGGTCGACATGGGGTGGCAGAGCGCCGTGCTCACCGCCGACATGCTGGTGGAAGGCGTGCACTTCGATCGGTCCACCATCTCGGCCCGGGACCTGGGATACAAAGCGGTTGTCGTGAATGTGAGCGATGTCGCGGCGATGGGGGGCAGCCCCCGGTATGGCCTGATCTCGCTGGGTCTCCCGCCCGACGCCGACGCCGCCTGGGTGGTCGAGCTGTACGGCGGCATCCGCGACGCCGCCGCGGAGTACGCCGTGTCGGTCGTAGGTGGCGACACCGTACGCGCCGACCGGGTGGTGGTGGCGGTGGCCGTGACAGGAGAGGTGCCGAAGGACGCCGCGGTGACCAGGGCGGGGGCCAGGCCGGGGGACCGGATCGTCGTCACCGGCTCCCTCGGCGCGGCGGCCGGGGGGTTCCAACTTTCGCGCGCTCCGGCGAGCGAGATGGGATCGGCGCTCACGTCCGCGTGGGGCCGGGACCTCCTCGCGGCGCAGTTCCGCCCGGTCGCTCGGGTCGGCGAGGGCCAGACCCTTGCCCAGCGAGGGGCCTCCGCGATGATGGACATCTCGGACGGACTTTCGCTGGACCTGTCCAGGCTGTGCCG
>VAYC01000197.1:0-1345 GCA_005885025.1 Actinomycetota bacterium
CACCCGGGTAGTTCGGGCTGACGAACATGAACTTGAAGCCGGTTCTCTCACCGGTGACGACATTCTGCATAGAGGGAACCGTCATCTTGAAGTCAGGATCCCAGGAAAAGGCGTTGAACCCATCGCATCTTGGCCCAATCAACACCAGACCACCGTAGGTCCCCGATTTCGCTGCTTGTTTGGAATCCCCTATCACCATCCCGAGTCGCTGGTCGTTTCGCGAAGCAAGCAGACCTCGCGGCGAGAGGTCGGCGCATTTGAGGAGCGAGAGGCGATCGTCACGACCCCATCCTTGCTCGTGCCGACCTCGATCTCGGACCAGCTGTCCACACCATCGGCGTTGCCGATCACTCCCTGACCGGGTGATTGCACGACGGCGCCGATGCCACCACGAGAGACTGTGTCTCCGACATCGAAGCGGCATGTCGGAAGGCCGGGCGCTCGAAAATGCTCTAGGCGGTGGGCGTCGGAGGAGTTGCATCCAAAGCCAAGCAAGAGCATTCCTCCCACGACTATCACCGTGAGCCGCGTCATCTCTGCCCTCCGGCCAGTTCCTCGTGAGGAATCCTGACAGCGCGGCTGGCGCGGAGGAACCCCCAGAACATCACGGCGACGCCGGCGGCCAGGCTCACCGAGAACAGCGGCACGACGTGGAAGGCGGCGCCGATGCCCGAACCGATGGCAACGATGGTTGCCCCGAGGGCGATGCCGAAGGTTCCCGCGGCCCGGTCCCTCAGCGCCGGCTTCCCCTTCATCTGAAGGACGGACCACACCAGGCCGGCGATCAGCAGGAAGTACGCCGGGAGTGAGTAGTACTGGGCCAGCCGGTACGGCAGGCTTCCGTCGCCGAACACGTCCTTGCCGAGTGGCAGGCGGCCGGAGAGTGGCGCCTGGTGAACCGACGCGGCGAACACCTTCCATCCGGCGAAGGCGCTCGCTGCGATAAGGAAGGCCACAAAGAGGTGGCCGATCGCCCGTCGCCGCCCCAGGAGATAGATTTCCCCGGCGAGCAGGAAGGGAACGTTCAGCACCGCGCCGAACAGCCAGTAGATCCGGAAGTCGGCGGGGTGCCAGCCGCGCAGCACCCCCACGAACATCGCCGCCGAGGCCGCCGCGAACATCAGCAGGGCCACCGCCCACACCGCCTCGTGCCACCGCCACCGGTCCGCCAGTCGCACCGAGAGCCGGAGGGCGAACGCCAAAGCAATGACCGCGGCCAAGAGAGGAAACGCCGCCAGCGCCCAGCCGTGGCCCGCGGCGATCATCCCTCCGCGCTCCCATCGGCTTCGCCCCCGAGGATCTCCTCGCCGCGGAGCGCCCGGCGGAGCACCTTCCCCGTGACGTG
>VAYC01000197.1:1382-3841 GCA_005885025.1 Actinomycetota bacterium
TGGAGGAAGTCCAGGATCTGCTCGGCCGTCACCGACGTCCCCTCCCGGGGCACGACCCAGGCCTGCACCGCCTCGCCGGTCCGCTCGTCGGGGATGCCGACCACGGCAGCCTCGGCCACCGCGGGGTGCCGCTCGATCGCCTCCTCCACCTCCCGAGGGAAGACGTTGAAGCCCGACACGATGACCAGGTCCTTCTTCCGGTCGACCAGGAACAGGTACCCATCCTCGTCGCGGTACGCGACGTCGCCGGTGTGCAGCCATCCCTGGCGCAGGACCTCGGCCGTGGCCTCGGGTCGCCCCCAGTATCCGGCGAACACGTTCGGGCCGCGGACGAGTATCTCGCCGGGGTCGTCCTCCTCGACCTCCTCGACGTGCTCGTCGACCACCCGCACCTCCACCCCCGGCAAGGGGAGGCCGATCGACCCGGGCTTGGCCACCGGTCCCACGGCGTTCGAGGTGACCACCGGCGAACACTCCGTGAGGCCGTAGCCCTCCCAGACCTCGATCCCGAACCGGTCTCGGAACGCCATCAACACCGCCGGCGGAAGTGGCGCGGCACCCGATACGGCCAGGCGAACGGAGGAGACGTCCGGGATCTGGTGGCCGGCATCGGCCAGCTCGACCCACGCCGAAAACATGGGCGGGGCGCCGGGCAGGACGGTGATCCCGTGGCGGGCGATCAGCTCCAGGGCGTCCCCCGGGTCGAATCGGTCGACCATCACGATCGTCGCGCCGGATCTCACGGCCAGGCCAAGAACGACGTTGAGGCCGTAGATGTGGAACAGCGGAAGGGCCAGGAACACGGCGTCGTCGGAAGTCTCCTCCAGACGGGGAACCAGGGACGTCTGCTCGAGGTTCGAACGGAGGTTGCCGTGGGAGAGCATGGCGCCCTTCGGCGCCGCGGTGGTCCCCGCCGTATAGGCGATCACGGCGAGGTCCCCGTCGCCGGCGTCGACCTCCGGTGGCTCGGCTTCCGTGGCCATCGCCTCCTCAAGCGAGATCGTCCGGGCCGGGGCCGGCGGACCCCCGATCACCAGGATCGTCTGGAGGTCGGCCAGTCGATCGCGGACGGCCAGGAGGCCGGGGAGGCTCCCCATCTCTGTAACTGCCAGCTTCGCCCCGGCATCGGCCAGGATGTAGCCGAGCTCCTCGGACGTGAGCGCCACGTTCAGCGGGCACACCACCGCCCCCGCCCGCAGGGCGCCGTACAGCGTGGTCACGAACTCGGGCACGTTGCCGGCCAGGAGGGCCACCCGGTCCCCGGGCTCCACGCCCAGACCGCGCAGCGCGGCAGCCGTCAGGTCGGCGCGGTCGTCCAGGTCGGCGAAGGAGAGCGTCCTTCCATGGAACACGATGGCCGGCTTGGCCGGATGGTCCTGGGCCGCGTCGCGGAGCAGCTGGGCGAGGTTCACGCTCCCACCTCCGCGAACTCCCTGGTGACGGCCGAGGCCGGCGTCGTCCCGGCCCACTCCGCATGGGTGGTGCCGCGGGATTCGAGGAGCGCCACCTCCTCGAACCCACCGCGCCGACGCTCGAACAGGGCCAGCCGGCACGAGGCGATCTCGGAGTTGTGGCAGAAGCGGGGGCGGCCGTCGGGATCCTCGTACCGAGCCCGCAGCATCGACACCGAGGGGGCTTCGATCCTCCCGGTCAGCCGGTACCTTCGGTTCTCCAGGTCCACCCGCCACATGCCCAGGCTGAACTCGCGTCGCGGACTCACCTTGACCAGACGGATCCACCGATCCCCCCAGCGGATGCCGATGGAGGTCAGGAAGGGCGTGCGGATCGGCCCTCGCCGGCCCTGCGCCGTGAGTGCGTGGACGACCGAGTCCTCGTCCAGGAAATCGCCGCAGTGGGCCCACGCCCAGCGCTCGGCATGGCGGGTGCCGAACAGATGCCCCTGCTGGCCCGGCGCGTCCGCGACGTCCCCGGTTCGGCCGTCCACGCTGATCGATCCATAGAACCTGGTGTCCACGTTGGGCGAGAACGGCTTGGTCGGGGCGATCGCTCCCCTGTACATGAATGAGGGGAGCAAGCGATGGGTCGGTGGGCCGGTCGGCCAGAAGAGGTTCCATCGCGCCTCGTGACCACCTCCCTGCACGGACCCTTCGGCGCGCCCGGAGGACATCACGGTGCCGGCCACGCGCACGTCGAAGACGCCCGGGTCGAGCGACCAGTCCGACGAGGTCCGGTGGATGCCGAAGGTTGTCTCGGGGTCGGCGGGGTCGAAGCGAGCGAACCACACGCCGGCCGTGCCCCGGCCGCGGGGCGGCGAGTGGTAGGTGGAGCGGATCCAGTAGCCCACCCCGGAGGAGCGGTCCGTCAGGGTGAGGAACCAGACCTCGTACATGCCGGGTCCCACCGCCCGGTGCGCGTTGTCCACCTCGCTCACGGCGCGAAGGATACCCGCCCCTAGAATTGCGGCTCGACCCTGAGAAAGCGCAGGGCGAGCCGGCGCC
>VAYC01000197.1:3998-8540 GCA_005885025.1 Actinomycetota bacterium
TGCTGGTCACCCGCCGCGTCTGGGGGGCCGAACCGACCGGGAAGATCTATCGGGCCGTGCACCTGGCCGAAGAGGTGGGCGCCCCCCTCGTGGTCATCCACCCCCCCTACGTGTGGCAGGTCCGTTTCCGCCGGTGGGCCCAGGAGAACCTGGCCGAGTTCTCCGAGCGCACGGGGGTGACGGTCGCGGTGGAGAACATGTTCCCGATCCGGCTTCGAGGAGACCGCGGTCTGCGCTTCCACGCCAGCCAGGACCTGGAAGATATCGACCGCTTCCCCCATCTCGTCCTGGACACGAGCCACGCGGCTGTATCCAACCTGGACATCCGCGAGTTCTACGGGCAATACCGGGACCGCATCCGCCACGTCCACCTGTCCAACAATGCAGGGAAGGGGTGGGACTCGCACCTGCCGGTTCACCAGGACGGCGTCCTCCCCCTTGGGGAATTCCTGGGCGACCTGGCCGCGGACGGCTTCACCGGGAGCGTCTCGCTCGAGCTCGACCTCCGGCCGTGGATGCAGGACGAGGACGAGCTTCGAGGCGTGCTCGTGCAGAACCGGGAGTTCTGCGAACGGCGCCTGTCCGTGGCCAGGGCGTAGGTCGGCCGGAGACCTCTGCTAGCCTCCGACGCGTGCGCAGGTTCACGTTCATCACGCTGGTCGTGCTGTTCCTGCTCATCGTCATCGCCGCGGTGTTCAAGTGGAACGGCGGCAGGGAGGGGCGGCGGCCGGGGCCCGGGGTCACCCTCACACCGACCCCCTCCCCGTCGGCGTCGCCATGACCGCCAGCGCGGCTCTCGCTATGGAAGCGGTTGCCAGTCGGGGTGGTTTGTCGAAAGCCGCGTCGGTGGTGACCTGGCGGACGTTGGACCCGTCCGCATCCATCACGTAGAGATCGATCCCCGTCTCCCAGCCATCCGGGGTGGTGTCCCTTTCGAAGGCGATCTCGGTGCCGTCCGGCGACCACGTCGGATCGTTGTCGAAGACGTACCCCTTCGTCAGCCGGGTGATCTCTCCGGTCGACAGGTCGATCGTGAACAGGTGGAAGACGGAGGGCGGGACCGAGCGACGGTTGCTGCTGAACACCAGTTGCGTCCCGTCCGGCGACCAGTCCGGGGCGAACGAGTAGCTGTGGCCGCTGGTGAACTTCGTCCGGCCGCTGCCGTCGGCGTTCATCACGTACAGGTGGTACCCGAGATAGGAGGCGATCCGGGACCCATCCGGCGACCACTTGGGGTCGAACCCGATGCCGAGACGGCGCAGACCTGAGCCGTCGGCGTTCATGAGCATGATGATCCCGTGCGGACCCGAGAGCCGATTGAACAGGATCTGTGTGCCGTCCGGGGACCACGAGGGGCTGAAGTCCGTGGCGGTCCCCCGGGTCAGCCGCGTCTGACCGGTGCCGTCGGCGTTCGCGACGAAGATGTCTCGGGTCCCGTACAGATCGCTGGTGTACATCACCTTGCTGCCGTCGGGTGACCACGCCGGGTCGTACTCGTTCACTTCGCTATCGAAGATCCGCTTCATGTGCGAGCCGTCGGACTCGACCCGGAACAGGTCGAAGTCGCCGCCGATGCTCGCGTCGAAGGCGATCAGCCCGTTCGACCCGGGGAACTTCGCCTCGGAGGTCGAGCGGCGCTGGAGGACGAACGAGACCACGGCCACGGCCACGAGCACGGCGAGCGCGGTGGGATGGCGGACGGCCCAGCGACGCCGGCCTGGATCCCAGACCATGGCCGCCGGAATGTATGCGTCCGCCTTGCGGGGGTCAACCGGTCAGCCGGGGCGGGAGAGGGACACCGGGTCCCCGGGGAAGAGGCCGAGCGCCTCCGCCGCGTTCCCCCGGTTCAGCACGATGGCCACCCAGCCGCTGGAGTCGAGGATCAGCCCGAACTCGCCTTCGGTCACGTCGCCGAAGGTTCGGGCCCTCCGGACCCTGGTGGAGCGACCGCGGCCGGACAGCTCGAGGCGCTCCACGCTTGCCAGGCCTGCCTCGGCCAGATCCTCGTCTCGGGCGGAGAGCTGGACGTTGCCGAAGCGGTCCACCCCGAGGACCTCCGCGTCGACCAACCCCTCGCCGAGGCCTGCCCGGGGCAGCTCCAGAGCGACCAGCGATTCCGGGTTCACCGGCCGGCCCAACTGCTCGAGGAGCATCCCGGCGGCGAGGTGCGCCGCGGCGGGAGCGAAGATGTCCCGGCCGTGGAACGTCCACGACACCGGCTGCAACAGGACCGACGGCGAGGAGATCTCCACGGCGTGAGCCACGCCGCCATCCTCGGCCCAGGCCAGGGACAGCAGCCCGTTGTCGGGGCCGACCATCGCCCGTCCCCCGCGGGCCGTCTCCACCGCAAGGGGGCGCCGCGGCGTTCCCACCCCCGGATCGACCACGCCCAGCACGACCGCTTCGGCCGGCAGGAACCGGAGGGACCGATGGAGGATCAGCGCCCCGGCCAGCACGTCCTGCGGCGTCACGGCGTGGGTGAGGTGGATCACCGGGCTGCGAGGGGAGATCGAAGCGATGACCGCGTGACAGATCCCGACGAACTCGTCGTCCGTCCCGTAGTCCGAGAGGAAAACGATGGGGCGCGGATCGCGCTGCACCGGACCGCCCTGTCCGAACGGGGGTCGCTACCTCCCCTGCTGGCGCCGTTGCCAGCGGGTCTTCTTCAACAGCTTCTTGTGCTTCTTCTTCCGCATCTTCTTGCGGCGTTTCTTGACGACCGAGGGCAAGCTTCGTCCTTTCCAGTCGGTGCGGCAGGGCGAGAGTCTAGTCGGTTCCGAACAGGTTCCGCAGGTCGACGCGGCGGACCTTGTACCCGTCCTCCAGCCGGACGGATCCCAGCTTGAGCGCCTTCGGGCCCTCCTCCACCGGCGAGAGCAGGCGCAACACGCCCTCCTCCTCCGAGTACTCGAGGTAGCCCAGGCCGATGTAGCTGCTCTCACCGTCCGACAGGCCGACCAGGAGGCGGTCGAGCTGGGATGGCTCGAACAGCGCGGGCAGGGCCGGCATGAACACGGTCGGCTTGACCCGCCACCGCTGGAGGGAGCCGCCGAAGTACCGTTCGAAGGCGGCCACGCGGTTGCGGGCCCGCTCCTCGACCGACATCGAACGGACGTCCGGATCGACCGCGAGTGTCACGACCTCGGTGTCGAAGAATCGCTGGATGATGCCGAGCAAGGGGTCCAGCTCCTCCCCGCGCTGGAGGCCGATCACCACATCGGGTTGGAGCAGCTCGACCTTGTGGTACTTGAGGAGCTGACCGTACACGCCCGAGACCATGCCGCTGGTGTCGACCACCACGAGGTCCGCCTCCTCTTCATAGGATCGGGCCAGCAGCCTCCCGGCTCCGACCACCAGGGGAAGCAGCTGCCCCTGGGGAGACGTGGATCCGACGAAGTAGAGGGCGTCGGGCTTCCCCATCGAGGCCGGGTCGAGGTCTTCCTGCGCCCGGAGCATCCGCAGCGTGACCGAGGTGGGCGGCCCCACGGTCTTCTGGCCGAGGTCGGCGTCGAGATACGCCACCGTGCGGCCCTGCTCGACGGCGGCCGCCGCGATCATCCGGCCCAGCGTGCTCTTCCCCGAGTCGAGCCCGCCGATCATCATCGCCACCCGGCCGGTCTCGGCCACGCGGTCCACGACCGCCTTGTACTGCTCCACGCCTCTCCTTCCGGGAGGCGCCGTCGAAGGGTCGGCTCAGGCGCGCTCGGTCAACCGCGCTCCTCGCATCGGTCGGGCCCTCCCGTGATGGCGGGTGAGCGGCCCAGAGAGTTCGCCTGCACCGATTCGGACACGTCCATATCGCGTGAAATCCCTTCGAACAGCGTCCCGCTGGTGGTCCATCGGGGCCGATTGTACCGACCGGCCGCGGGCGATCCCAGGCGCAGGAGCGCGCCTCAGAAGCTCGCGGCCATGGCCTGGAAGCAGGGCCAGTAGCTCTCCGGCTGGACGTTGTCGTCCATCACGATGACGACGTCCGTGCGGCCCTGGTGCTTGGCCACGACCAGGGCGGGATCGTTGACGTCGGCGATCGAGAGGGTCTCGATCCCCGCTTCGACGGCGGCGCCGGCGAACCCGTGGTCGGCGAAGACGAGGTCCGGGCGCGCCTCATTCAGGATGATCTCCATCGGTCCCGCTCCGTGGGTGTGCAGGGTTCCGGCGCGATCGGTCAGCGCCGCCGCGCCGTGGAAGTAGCGGATCTCCCGGTGGCGTCCCATCTCCCTCCACGACCGACCGCTACCCGGCCGGATGACGCGGGCACCCTCATCCTCGAGCAGGCCTGCCACGGCCATGTACAGGAGGATCAGACCCGCCGGATGCCCGGTGGCCAGGACGACGCGCTCGCCTCGCGCCGCGGCTTCGGCCAGCCTCCGGCCGGCCCGTTCACACGCCGCCAGCACACGGAACGGGTCGATGGGCACGTCGCCCTCCCGGATCTCAGGGTCCGGGTCGAACCCCGCCTCGGCCGCCATCATGTCCAGGACCTCCGGACCGGTGAAGGCGGTCAGCCCGGACAGCCCGAACTGCGAGTCGGGGTCCCCTCGG
>VAYC01000198.1 GCA_005885025.1 Actinomycetota bacterium
TCGCGGCCGGGGTCTTCCTCCTCGCCGCAGCGTTCGGGATCGCGTTCGGACGTTGGGTCGGGCCGACGCTTCGACATACGCCGGGCCACCGAGCCATCTCCTACGCGGGCCCCATCTGGTTGATCGTGGCGCTCGGCTTCGTCATCGGGGGACTCCTCCTCGCCCGCCAGCGCATCCAGACCAGCGGCCGACCGGGTGGCGCGACCCTTGCCACGTTGCAATCGGCCGTGGGGTTCCTGGTGATGGCCCAGGCGGCCGTCGCCCTCCTGGTGATCGGACTCCCCGCGCTGCTGGTCTTCCTGAGCCACCGCCCCATCGACTGGCTGCACTCCGTCCTGCTCACGACCTCGACGCTGGAGGTCGGCTCGCTGGCCGTGGTCTCGGTACTGGCCTATCTGGCCAGGCGGGGCGCATGGAAGAAGCTCGTGCCCATCGCCACCGCCGTGATCGGGCCTCTGGTGGTGGCCATCCCCTTCGTCGGGGTGACGTACTGGGCCGCGCTGCGCGCGAACCATTTCCTGTGGCGGCCTCTGGCCTACGTCCTGATATCGGGCGCGCTCGTGGCTGCTTACTCGCGCCTGGACGAGACCACCCCGAACATGCATCTGTTCTATCGGGAGCGGCTGGCCACCGCCTTCGTCGGCCTCCGCAAAGCCGCTCGGGAAGGCTCCGACGTCCTGCTCGAGTACGACCAACCGCTGTGGCGAGAGCCGATCTGGTTCACCAAGATCGTGCGGGGCACGGCCGGCGCTCGACTGCCGAACCTCATCGTGTGCGCCGCGGTCAACGTCTCTCGCGACGTTCCGCCGGGGCGGCTGGCCGGGTCGTTCACCTTCGAGCGCGACTACTCGGGTGGACCGTTGACCGGTTATGTGCCCACTCGGCTGCTGGAACGAACGACAGGTGGGGGGCGCTTGACGCTCCCGGCCATGATGGCCATCTCCGGGGCGGGCGTGGCTCCCTCGATGGGAAAGATGACCCGGGCCTGGGCCCGGCTGCTGCTCTCGCTGTTCAACGCCCGTCTGGGCGTGTGGCTCCCGAACCCGCTCCGCCAGGGCTCGGTCGGCCCCAGGCGGATCCGGAGGCTCCGGGCGAGCGGGTCCGAACCATCCCTGGACGACGATGATCGTCTCGGGCCAGGCTCTCGCGGAGGCCGGCCCGGGATCTCCTACGTGCTGCGCGAATCGCTCGGTCTGAACGACCTCGGGCGGCCCTTCCTCTACGTGACGGACGGCGGCCACTGGGACAACCTGGGCCTCGTCGAACTGCTCCGCAGGGGCTGCGGCCAGATCCTGTGTTTCGACGCGGCCGGTGACGACCTCAGACACTTCGACATGCTCTCCGACGCCATCGCCCTGGCCCGAAGCGACCTCGGGGTTCGCATCGACATCGACGTGGACCCGCTCCGCCCGGGAGACGATGGGCTCAGCCCGAGCGATCATTGCCGGGGAACCATCACGTACCCGGACGGAACGGCCGGTGTGTTGGTGTTCGCCAAGGCGGCCATGGCGAAGGACGCTCCGCAGGACCTCAAGGCGTATCGGGAACACGACCCTCGGTTTCCGACGAACTCCACGCTCGACCAGTTCTTCGACGACCGGCAGTTCGAGTCCTACCGAGCCCTGGGGGCACACGCCGCGGAGGGCGCCGTGAGGTCGCTGCGCGCGTGAACAGTGGTTTCAGTCGCCGCGCAGGCGCGACGCGAGAGCGATCAGCATCGACCACGCGATCTGGGGCTCTTCGGCAAGGACCTTCCGGAGGTCCTCGCGGTGGAGCACCAGGCAGGTCACCGGAGAGTCGGCCACCACGCTGGCCGTCCGAGGACGGCGGTCCAGCACCGCGATCTCCCCGAAGAACTCGCCGGGGGTTCGATTGCCTTTCTGCACGCGGGCCTTGCCGTCGGTGAGCACGAAGAGCGTGTGCCCCAGGGTCCCGTCCTTGACGATCACGTCACCCTGGTCGTATTCGTACTCGCTGGTCTGGCTAGCACGCCCCGAAGCTGACGCTTCGAGAGCTGAGCGAAGAGCGGTACGTGTGCCAGCGCTGCCGTTCGATCTTCGGCCATCTCGAACCCCCACCAAGGAGCGGGTTCACTCGCTCGGCCGCATGATATGCGCAGGCAGGCCGGCGGCGAAACCCTGTGGACTGCTGCCGTGACTGCGCCCCGCCGGGGTCCAGCCCCGGCCCACCGTACTGGACACTTAGATGGCCATCAAACTATGCAGTACGGTACCGGAAGGAACCACGCCCAGGCCCGAGCCCCCCTAGCTCGGCCCGACCATCTTCTCTGGGCGCACGGCCTCGTCGTATTCGGCCTCGCTGAGGTAGCCGAGCGAGAGCGCGGCCTCCTTCAGCGTGGTCCCCTCGTGATGGGCCTTCTTCGCGATCTCGGCGGCCTTGTCGTAGCCGATCTTCGGCGTGAGCGCCGTGACCAGCATCAGCGAGTTGCCGACCAGCTCCGCGATCCGCTCGCGGTTCGGCCGGATCCCTTCCACGCAGAACTCCCGGAACGTCACGCAGACGTCCGAGAGGATGCGCACCGAGTGCAGGAAGTTCCGGATCAACACCGGCTTGAACACGTTGAGCTCGAAGTTGCCCTGCGAACCGGCCACCGTGATCGCCACGTCGTTGCCGAACACCTGGCAGCAGACCATGGTCATGGCTTCGGACTGGGTCGGGTTCACCTTGCCCGGCATGATCGAGGAGCCAGGCTCGTTCTCCGGCAGCTCGAGCTCTCCGAGCCCGCTACGCGGACCGCTGCCCAGCCACCGGATGTCGTTGGCGATCTTCATCAGCGAGACCGCCAGCGTCCGGATGGCGCCGTGGGCGAAGACCATGGCGTCATGGGCGGCCAGGGCCGCGAACTTATTCGGCGCCGAGACGAACGGCAGTCCCGTGAGCTGGCCGATCTTCGTCGCGGCTTTCTCGCCGAACTCGGCCGGCGCGTTGAGGCCGGTCCCCACGGCGGTTCCTCCGATGGCCAGCTCGTACAGCCCTGGCAGCGCCTGTTCGAGCCGCTCGACGTCGTCGTCGAGCTGCGCCACATAGCCCGAAAACTCCTGCCCGAGCGTCAGCGGCACGGCGTCCTGGAGATGCGTGCGTCCGATCTTCACGATGCCCGCGAACTCGCGAGCCTTCTCTTTCAGGGAGTCGCGCAGCTCGCGCACTTCCGGCAGCAGCCGCTCCACGACGGCCATTGCCGCTGCGATATGCATGGCCGTGGGGAAGGTGTCGTTGGAGGACTGGGACATGTTCACTTCGTCGTTGGGGTGGATCGGCTTCTTCGAACCGAGCTCGCCGCCGGCCAGCTCGATGGCCCGGTTGGAGATGACCTCGTTCGCGTTCATGTTCGACTGAGTCCCCGAGCCGGTCTGCCAGACGTACAGGGGGAAGTGCTCGTCGAGCTGGCCCTGGACCACCTCGTCGGCGGCGCGAACGATCAGGTCCGCTTTGTCCTTGGGAAGCTTCCCGAGCTCGGCGTTGACCAGCGCGCAGGCCTTCTTCAGGATCCCGAATGCACGGACCACCTCGACCGGCATGCGCTCGGTCGGCCCGCCGATCGAGAAGTGATGCAGCGACCGCTGGGTCTGCGCGCCCCAGTACTTGTCCGCCGGCACCTCGATACTCCCCATGCTGTCGGACTCCATCCTCACCTCGGGCAAGCTCGGGCCTCCCTCTCTTCCACGGCGCAGCTCCAGCTTACGGTCCAGGAAGCTCCGCTGGCAGCCACAGCCGCCGGCCCGCTTCATGCGGAGCGAGACTGTTCAGGGGGGGACTCAAAATGAGGCTCATTTTGAGTCTTGAGTCTCCGAATCCAGTGGAAAGTCGCGGTCCCCTTGGGCCTCGGCATATTGAACGGTCGCCACAAGCCCCACGAAGTCCTTCGGACGGAAGGTGCGCTGATCCAGGAGGTAGAGAGGGTAGACCGAGAGCGAGTAGCTCCTTCCGAGGTGCTTCCAGGAGAACGTCAGATAGTTCACGGCTGAGTCCGTAGGGATAAAGGCATTCACGATGTCGCCCGCGATCGCGTAGGTTCCGATCAAGTGCATGTTGTAGTCCGGGGGACCCTGGGGCTGTGTGTCGAGATATATAACGAGCCGGTCCGACGCCAAGACTTCATCGGAGAAGCCGCGATCAACGGATCCGCCAGGGGGCGCATAGGCAACGACCCACTTCAGGCGGTAGCCAGGAGCAGGCGACAGCCAAGCTGTGCGGAGCCCGCTTCTTTGCGCGGCTGCGGCGATGCAGTCTGGCGTCGGCCCTCTCCGGCAAACGATGATTCGTTCCGGTGGCGACGAGCCCATGAAGAAATCCAAATGGTGCGCGGCACGAATTGCGCGGACTTCAAGGATTCCGAAGGTTGTGTACGTCACGCCGGCGAGGAGCACGAGTCCGCAGGCGATGCCGACGAGCGCTCTGCGCAACCGCGGTCGCAGATATCGCGGCCGATTGAGGGTTGCCCAGACCGTGCCCACGATTTCAAGTTCGGCTATCGCGCCTTACGCCTGAAGAAAGGGTGGTAGCCGCCATGCTCAGTGAAGTTCGGAGAGGCGCCCTTTCAGGAACTCTTGGTCTACTGGATTCGTAGCCAGCGACAGCGCGCGGCGGTAGGACTCGGCTGCCTCCTGTCGCCGATCGAGCCTGCGCAGTAGGTCCGCCCGCGCGGAATGAAGCCATAGATGTCGATCATCAGCAATCCCGCCGCCGGTCCTTCAGCCATGGCCACGGCCACCGCCCGATTGAGCGCCACCACCGGTGACGGCGCCATCTCCGTCAGCGCCTCGTAGAGGCGTTCGATCTGCGGCCAGTCGGTCTGCTCGGGCGTCCGCGCCGACGCGTGCACGGCGGCGATGGCGGCCTGAACCTGGTACGGGCCCGGCTGGGCCATCCGCATCCCCCGCGCCAGCGCGCCGCGGCCCTCGGCGATCATGGGTCCGTCCCACGTCGACCGATCCTGGTCCTCGAGCAGGACGAACTCGCCTCTTGGACCCACCCGGGCGGATCGCCGAGCATGGTGGAGCAACATCAGCGCCAGCAGGCCGTGGACCTCGGGTTCGTCGGGCATCAGCGCCCCCAGGACACGACCGAGCCGGATGGCCTCGTCGCACAGCTCGGACCGAAGCAGCGACTCCCCCTCCGTTCCGGCGTAACCCTCGTTGAAGATCAGGTAGAGGACGGCCAGCACGCCGTCCAGGCGTTCGGGCAGCAGATCGTCGGGCGGCACGCGGTAGGGGATGCCCGCGTCCTTGATCTTCCGCTTGGCCCGGACCAGCCGCTGGGCGATGGTGGGCTCGGAGGACAGAAAGGCCCGGGCGATCTCGCGGGTGGTCAGCCCTCCCAGGGTTCGAAGGGTCAATGCGACCCGCGACTCCATGGGGAGAGCTGGGTGGCAGCACGTGAACATCAGGCGAAGCCGATCGTCGGGAATCCCACCCACCAGCCCGTTCACCGTGTCGTCCTCATCGCGGTTCGCCTCCAGGGACTCGAGCTCGGCCAGGACAAGGGTCTTCTCCCGGTGGGTTCGTTCCCGCCGAATTCGGTCGATGGCCTTGTTGCGCGCCGTCCGGGTGATCCACGCACCGGGGTTTCTGGGAACCCCGTCGGCGGGCCACCGGGCGAGCGCGACGGCGAACGCATCCTGCACCGCTTCCTCTGCGAGGTCGAAGTCGCGGAGGATCCGGATCAGTGTGGCCAGGGCCCGGCCGCCATCCTCCCGGAAGGCCCGCTCGGCGGCCTCCCGAGTGTTCTCTTCTGCAGCAGACGAGGGGGCCGCGCTCACGTCCTCCTGGCTACGACTCCGGGAACTCCATGAGGGGCCGGACTTCGATCACCCCGCCACGAGCCGCCGGGATATTCGAGGCGGCCTCGATCGCCTGGTCCAGGTTGTCGCACTCCACCATGTAGTAGCCGCCCAGCTGCTCCTTGGTCTCGACGAAGGGCCCGTCGGTGGTGAGGCGCTTTCCCTCCCGAACTCGTACCTGAGTGGCTGTGGCCGACGCCTGGAGGGCGTCGCCGCCCCGCATCCACCCTTTCTCCTGGAGCCACTTCCCGTAGTCCTCATAGGCCTGGAACTCGCTGGCCTGGTCACCCGGCGCCATGTTCTTCCAGGCCTCCTCGTCGCCGTAGATCAACAGCAAGTACCGCATTGCAACTCCTCCTTCCCGGCGGTGCCCCGCTGGCCCGCTCACCATAGCGACGAACGGTGCGAAGGGGAATCGACGATCGTGGCCGGCTCCTTCCCGGAGCCGCGGGCCTCTTTCTCAGGGACCTCAGGCAGCCCGTCGATACCACGATCGAGGCATGGCTCTGGGGCAGAACTTCGCAGGGGTGATCCTCGCCGCGAGATCCGGCGAGCAATGGGCGGTGGCCAAGCTCTACCAGGACCTTTCTGGCGCGGTCCTCAGCTACCTGCGGCTCCAGGCAACCGGCGAGGCCGAGGACCTGGCTTCGGAGGCCTGGATCGACGTGGCCCGGGCCCTTCCCCGCTTCGAGGGGGCCGAAGAGGATTTCCGGCGGTTCGTGTTCGCCATCGCCCACCGGCGCCTCATCGATTACCGGCGCAAGCTCCGCCGGCGGAAGACCCACCCCGCGCCGAGCGAGCTGATCGAGCCGTACCTGCCCTCCGGGAACGTGGAGGATGAGGCCATGGACGGCATCGCCCGCAAGGAGGCCATGGAACGGATCCGGGCCCTCCCCCAGGACCAGGCGGAGGTCCTGCTGCTCAGGGTGTTCGCCGGGCTCACCCCCACCGAGGTGGCCCGCCTCCTGGGGAAGCGCCCGGTGACCGTCCGGGTGCTCCAGCACCGGGCCCTGGCCCGGCTGGCCGCCGACCTGGCCGAGTTCGATGTAACGACCGAACAGCTTCGGACGATGTAGAGGACGCCATGGACCTATCGCGCAGGCGGGGGATCCAGTCACGATCCGCGGATCGGGAGACCACCGATGGGATCCTTTCGGGGACCATCGGCCCTCAGGATGCTCCCACCGAATGGCGTCCGGTCGCAGAGCTCCTGACCGTCCTCCGCACGCTCCCGGCAACGACCATCGGCACCGGGGTCGACGCAACTGGCGTCGACTCAGGCACCGATCGGGACGGCCGGACGGTGCAGGCCATGACAGCTGTCCTCGCCGGGGCCCAGGCCCACAAGGCGTGGCGCCGCCATTGGCGGGTGCCGTTCCGACCGTCCGTGCCTCGTCCCCTCAACGTCTATCGGGTCCGGTTGGCTACGGCGCTGGTGGCGGCGTCCCTCGCCTTCATGGTGGGCCTGGCCTCGGCGGGGAGGCTCCCTGGGCCGGCCCAGAACGCGATCTCCGTGGCCCTCTCCAAGTTCGGGATCACGATCCCGCGGGGGGGCGACGACCAATCTGGCAAGACCACCCCGGTCGGCCCCGACTTGAGCGGTCCAGAGAAGAAGGGCCTCTGCAACGCCTACTTCTCCGGTAAGGGCAACGAGGAGAACGGCAAGTCGGACTCGAACTCAGTGGCATTCAAGAACCTCCAGGACGCCGCGGACAAGGCCGGGGAGTCGGTCAACGCCTTCTGCGCCGATGTCCTCCCCCAGCCGACGGCCACCTCCACCGGGAAGGGCCACGGCAACGGCCATGGCCATGGCAAGGGCCACGACAAGACCAAGAATGACCAGTCCAAGTCGAACGGCCACGGCCAGGGGTCGGGCCACTCCTCGAACGGCAACGGCCACTAGGGCTCGGACGATTCGAGCCAGAACGAACGCGAACCGCCTCACCAGGAACCACCGCCGCCCCCACCGCCTCCACCACCTGAGAATCCGCCGCCCCCAAACCCGCTCGAGCCCGATCCGGCGGGCGTCGACGTGATGGTCCCCGCGGTGGCCACCGAGAAGTGGTCGATGGAGGATGTGAAGCTCGCAACGGTGAAAGGGTGTGGCCCCACGTACCACGACGTCTCGGGCGGCGACTCGCCGAGGCGAGCGAAGGCCCGGGCCCATTTCTCCGTGCAGCCGAACACCACCGCATAGGGGAGGTACTGAGAGAACAGGTTCTTGCGCTCGGCGAACCGAGACTCCTCCACCTCGGCGGTCTCGATGTAGGTCCGAAATCCGAGGACCCGCCTCACCAACCCGGTCCCCTTCGGGGTGCGCCGGGGCATCCAGCGTGCTGCGAACACCAGGACCCGCCCACCCAGCGCGAGAGGGAGGGTGATCAGGGCCAGGTGTGTCTTGGCGGCGGCCAGCACGAGGAGGGCCGTGGCGGCTACCGCCGCGATCCATCCACGCTTGGTCCAGGTATGCCGGACTCGGTCCGGGCGACCAGCGAACCACCCCCGTCCGACGGCATCCTCGTACAGGGAGTCCTGCACGGACTGCAGTCGGGCTGAGAAGTGCCGGCGCAGGCCGGAAAGCTTCACCGCAGGACCGGCGGATGTGCCCCCCTCACCTTCCTCTTCCCCGTCCGCGTCCCGGAAGAGGCTGTCGAAGAGCAGCCGTTCGTAGGGGAGGAGACCGTCGGACTCCTTGAGCCTCACCAGTCGCCAGTCCGGCTTGCCGAAAAGCCCTCGCTTGGGGATCTCCTCGATGCGGACATAGCCCCGGACGGCGAGGTCGACGATGGTGGCCGTGACATCGAGAGGGTTCGCCACCTCGTCGACGAGCGTGCCCACCTGCCCCGGCCGGATCTCATCAGGGGGGGCGTACTCCACCGGCGT
>VAYC01000199.1 GCA_005885025.1 Actinomycetota bacterium
GATTCCGGCCCGTTCGAGTTCCCCGGCGATCTCGTTGGCGGTCTCTCGCGTGTACTGGCCGAGGTGGGTGGTGGTGACCTTGGGTGGCCTCTCCCCCTTCACCGTTCGGGGCCCTCGACGTTGACCACGACCTCGCCGCTGCCGGCGCGCAAGACGACGGCCACAGACTCGATCTCGGTGGGGTTGCTCTCGCGGTGGACCGTGGCTCGCGGGACGTACAGGAAATCGCCGGGCTGGGCGTCCAGCACCTGCGAGCCGTCCGGGCCCGACTCCATGACGAACCTGCCGGAGAGCACGTAGATGGCCGTCTCGTGGTCGCCGTGGTGGTGCCAGCCGGAAACCATGCCCGGTTCGGTCTTGACCGTTCCCGCCCAGATCGCGTCGGTGGTGAAGGCTTCCTCGCGAGTCATCCCGGGGGTGGAGTGGCCCGGCCTGCGCTCGCCGGCCCGGACCAGTCGAACGCGCTCCGTCATGGCCGCCAGCCTAGCGGCGGAGGGCTGCCTCCGCGTCCTCCACGGTCACGACGTCCTTGCGGTAGTTGCGAAGGGCGAAGCGGTCGCAGGCGGTCTCCGCGGCCGACTTCTTGCCGAGCCGCTCCTTCAGGTACCAATGCATCCATTCGTGCAGGTACAGGAAGCGCAAGACCTCCCGTGGCCGCCGGAACGTGACGCCGTCGGACAGCCAGACGAATCGCATGCCTTTGCCGCGGAGCCGCCGAGCCCCGTAGGGGACGATCTCCCCGAATGGGAGGAAGGGCTGAGGGAGCTGGAGGGTGATCCGGCGGACGTCGAACTCGGTCCAGGCGGAGAGGTGGGGCCGGGACCGGTACCGAAGCCCCTTGACCACGATCTGATAGCCGGGCGCTCCGGGCAGGCCGTCGAGCATCTCCCGGATCTCGGGCCCGCGGAGATCGGGTAGCTGGGAGACGACTCGCACGGCCCAGACTGTAGCCGCCGGGTCTGACATTGCCCTCCGACGAAAGCCCGACTTTGCTTGTCTTGCTGGCAGGTCCTTGGTCTCGCCCCGCACCGGGCCTGAGCTGCCGGAACTGACCGCGATGGGTGCCTTGTCGACGGAGAAATGAGCAATCCGCCCTGGAGCATTCCAGCCGTCAGCGGTCCATTCTGAAGAGTCGGCTGTCTATCGATCGTTGTCCGGTCGACTGTCAAACAGTACCCGTTGGTGGCGATCTGCCTGGCAGCCCACGTCCTAGCGGGAAGGGCCGCAGGTAGCGCCCAGGAAGACCCGCAGAGCCAGGAGGTTTGGACCGTCCAGCGCCGCCTCCACGCAGACCTGCTCACCGGTCCCGATCCGCGGGACGGCCGGCAGGCGCCCCCATTCGACGAGGTTGGCCCGGTAGAAGGCGGTGGCGCCCTTGCCCAGGCGCCTCAGAGGCACGGAGGTGCCCATTGCTTCCTGGACGACGATTCGGTTCTCCGTCACGACGGTGAGCGTGCCACCGACCCAGATGACCGGAGGCTGGCCGGGACCGGCCTTCGCGATCTCGGTGGGGAGGGGAGGCAGGAAGCTGGGAGAGGAGGTGACCGGAGGCGTGGACGGGTTGCCGGTGGAGCCTGCTCCGGCCGGGCGCTTGGTGCACGCCCCCAACAAGAGGACGGACAGGAGGACCATCGTGAGGAAGCGCCCTCTGGTCACGGCTCGTGAACCTGGTTGGAAGGGCAGCGCGCGGGAGAGCTCAGGATCCCTTCTTTGCCTTGATGGCAGCGGTGACCGCCGGGAGGATCTTCAGGGCGTCCCCGACGATCCCCAGGTCGGCGTACTGGAAGATCGGGGCGTCCTTGTCCTTGTTGATCGCGATGATCCGCTTGGACGTCTTCATGCCCACCAGGTGCTGGATCGCGCCGCTGATACCCACGGCGATGTAGAGCTCGGGACTGACCGTCTTGCCCGTTTGGCCGATCTGCATGGCGTAGGGGACCCAGCCCGAGTCGACGACGGCGCGGGACGCCCCCACGGCAGCATTGCCGATGGCCTCAGCCAGCTCCTGAAGGAGCTTGAAGTTCTCCGGCTGCTGAAGGCCTCGCCCGCCCGCGATGACGACCTTGGCCTCCTCCATCTTCGGCCCCGACGCCGGCTGCTCGTGTCGTTCTGCGCGGTGGGCCTTCTTGAGCGCGTCGGGGATCTGGACGTCCACCGGCACCACGCTCGCCGGCCCGCCTCCGCTCGGCTCGGCCTGGAACGACTTCGGCCGGGTGAGAAGCAGCTTCGGGTCGGGGCCCGAGAGCGTCACGTCCACGATCTGGGAGCCGCCGAAGATCTGGGTCTGGGCATAGTCAGGGCCGAGGACATCAGTGGCGTTCGACATCAGTGTCGAGCCCGTCATGGCCTGGAGGCGTCCGGCCACATCCCGCGAGTCATAGGTCATCGAGAACAGGATCAGTTCCGGCCGATGCTGCTGGATGAGCTGAGAGAGGGCGTGGGCGGCCGGCTGGGCGATGTAGTCAGCGTAGACGGGGTCCTCGCCGGCGTAGAGGGTCTCGGCCCCGTACTCACCCACGACTCCAGCCGCTTGCGCGGCGCCCGGCCCGAGCGCGACGGCCGCTAGCCGTGCCCCCAGGTCACGAGCCTTGGTCAGGTTCTCCAGAGCTCCGGATTCGACCTTGCCTTCCGGTGAGACCTCCGCGTAGACCCAGACGCCGGGCACGGACTCAGATCACCTTGGCCCTGGCCAGGAAGTCCGTCACGCGAGCCGGGGCCTCTGCCGGATCCTCGACGATCTCTCCGGCCTCCTTGGCCGCAACCGGTTCGACGCCGGTGACCTCCTGCGTGGCGCCGGCCACCTCGGCCGAGAGCCCGATGTCGGCGAGCGACAGAGTCTCACTCGGCTTCTGCTTCGCCTGCATGATCCCCTTGAGGGTGGGGTAACGTGGGTCGTTCGCTCCGGCCGTGAGTGTGACCAGCGCGGGCAGCGGACACTCCACCACGTCGTAGCCCATCTCAGTCTGCCGCTCGATGCGGATGGCGCCGTCCCTGTGTTCGATGTGGCGGGCGAAGGTGGCACTCGGGACGCCGAGGAGCTCCGCCACCGTCATGGGGAGCGTCCCCGTGTACCCGTCAGTGGATTCCACGCCCGCCAGAACGAGGTCGAATTCCTGGCGTTTGATCGCGGCGGCCAGAACCCTCGCGGTCACCAGTGCATCCGCCCCCTTCAGCGCGCCATCGGTGATCAGCACCCCTCTGTGCGCTCCCATGGACAGCGCGCGACGGATCGCCCCCACGGCCGGCTCGGGGCCCATGCTGAGGACCGTGACTTCCCCCCCGGTCTGCTCGGTGAGCTGGAGGGCCGCCTCCACGCCGTGCTCGTCGCCGGGGTCCAGGCCACCCTCGACGCCTTGGCGGACTAAGCGGAAGTCCTCACCGAGCTTCGGGGTGCCTTCGGGATTGGGGATGAACTTCACCAACACGATCACGTTCATGGAAGGCACATCCTACCGGCTGGTCGGTTGTCGCATCATCGACACCTGCCCCGTGCTCGATCGGAACGTGGCACGGTCCGCCGAGCCCGCCGTGCTAGCCTCGAATGCATGCAGAGCCGCCCATCAGTGCTGGTCGCCATGAGTGGAGGCGTGGATTCGTCCGTCGCCGCTGCCCTGTTGCACGAGCAGGGATACCGCGTGCTCGGCTCGCACATGAAGCTGGTCCGGCTGAACGGAGTGGAGCACGGGTGCTGCGGGCCGCAGGCGGAGAAAGACGCCGCCGCCGTGGCCGAGCTCATCGGCTTCGAGTTCGAGATCGCCGATATGAACGCGGAGTTCGAACGGACCGTCCTGGCGGATTTCTACGCCGAGCACCGGGCCGGCCGGACACCGAACCCGTGTGTCCGGTGCAACGAGCACATCAAGTTCCAGGCTTTCCTCGACCGCGCCGACAGGCTCGACATCGACTTCGTCGCTACGGGCCACTACGCAAGGACCTGGCGCGACGACGCGGGCCGGTGGCACCTCGGCCGTAGCGTCGATCCCTCGAAGGATCAGTCCTACGTCCTCCACATGATGGGGCAGGAGCAGCTGAGGCGGGCTCTCTTCCCCGTCGGTGGGCAGACGAAGGCCGAAACACGGGTCCATGCCGAGCGTCTGGGACTGCCCGTGGCGGCTAAGCCCGACTCACAGGAAGTGTGTTTCGTTCCCGGAGCCGATCACGGTGCGTTCCTCGAAGAGCACGCGCCCGACCTGGTGCGCGGGGG
>VAYC01000029.1 GCA_005885025.1 Actinomycetota bacterium
TGGCTTCCGTCCCAGCGCATGTGGTTCACCGCCATCTCCCTGCACACCGCGGCCAAGAACGTGACGTACGACCTGTCCATCGACGGCGGCGGCCCGCCCGCGCTGCGTGGGCCCTTGGCCAGCTCGATGTGGACCTGGTGGGCGGTCGGGGCGATCGCGGTCCTGGCCCTGGTTGCCGCAGTCGCGATGTGGCGCCCGGCTCCTCCTCGGCTCGGAACCGCGTAACGGTTATCTGGAACGGTTCGCGTAGACCGGCGTCAGCCAGTCCATGAACTCCTCTACCTCGCCGTGGACCGCGGCGAGGTAGAGGTCCTGGAGGGCGCGAGTGATCTCGCCCATCTTGCCCTCGCCGATGGCCCGGCCGTCGACCTTCGTCACCGGAGCGATCTGGACGCCCGTGCCGCACAGGAAGATCTCGTCGGCGACGTAGAGCTCGGTGCGGTCGACCCGCCGCTCCACCACCGGAACCCCGAGCTTCGCAGCGAGCTCGAGAATGGCTCCTCGCGTGATGCCGACCAGGATGTCGTCGGCGACCGCTGGAGTGACGAGCTTGCCGCTCATCACCAGGAAGATGTTGGCGGCGCTGCCCTCGGAGACGTGCCCGTCGCCGGTGAGCAGGATGGCCTCGTCGAAGCCTGCCTCCTGGGCGTCGGCGATGGCCAGGGCGGCGTTGATGTAGCCGCCGGTCGCCTTGGCCCGGGCGGGGATAGCGTTGTCGTCGTTGCGGCGCCAGCCCGAAACCGTCACGACCAGCCCGCGGGTGATGTCGAAGTACGCGCCCATCGGGGCGCTGAAGCAACAGAAGCCGTCCTGGAGATGGAGGAGACCGACCTTGATCACCGGCGAGGCTTTGTAGGCGATCGGACGAACGTACACGTCCTCCCGATAGCCGGTTCGCCGAACGACCTCAATCGCGACGTCGCACAGCTGTTGTAAGTCGTGGCCGATGTCGATGCGGAACAGCCGGGTGGAGTTCAGCAATCGCTGGAAGTGCTTCTGGAGCTTGACGAGGTAGACCTCTTCTCGCTCGGAGTTCCAATACCCACGGATGCCCTCGAAGCATCCGGTCCCGTAGTTGAAGGCGTGCGTCGCGATGGAGATCTTCGCCTCCTCCATCGGGACGAACCGCCGGTCGAGATACGCAATGCCTCGGGCGGGAAACCCCGCACCCGAGTGGCCTTCGCTCATCTCCGCTCCCTTTCGGCCGCCGGCAGCGTCGGGGGCAAGCATACGCGGGGGAACCCGGGTCGCGGATGCCCGCCGTCCCGTGCAGAATCCTTACCATGCTGAGCGAACTCGAGGCGCTTCCCCTCGTGGATCATCACTGCCACGGCGTGACTCGCCAGCTGCCCGACCGCAAGGCTTTCGAGAACCTGATCTACGAAGGCTTCGAGCCTCTCCCGGGAGGTCACTCTCATTTCGACGCTCCGGTGGGCCTGGCCATCCGCCGGTGGTGCGCTCCCGTGCTGGACCTCGAACCCTTGGCGTCGCCCGAGGACTACCTTGCCCGCAGAGAGATGCTCGGGGCGGACGAAGTCAACGGGCGATTCCTGAAGGGCGCAGGCCTCGAGGCGCTGTTAGTCGACTCCGGCTACCGGTCGGAGGAGCTCGTCGATTTTGGAGGGATGGGGGCGCTCGCCGAAGCCCCGGCCGGGGAAGTCGTGAGGCTCGAAGCAGTGGCCGAGGAGGTAGCGGCCGGCGGGATCGACGCCGCCCGCTACCCGGAGAACTTCCGGGAGGCCTTGGAGCGCCGAGCCGAACACGCCGTGGGGCTCAAGACGATCGTGGCCTACCGGGGCGGGTTCGCCTTCGACCCATCACCGCCCTCGAGGCAGGACGTGGTCCGGGCGGCAGGGGGGTGGTTGAAGGAGCAGAAGGGCTCAGCCCTACGGCTCACCGATCAGATCCTGCTGCGGTTCGGCATCTGGACGGGCGCGGGCTTGGCCCGACAGCGAGGGTTCCCCTTGCAGATCCATTCCGGCTTCGGCGATCCGGACCTCACGATGCACCTGGCCAACCCCACGCTGCTCACTGACCTGGTCCGGGAGTTCCAACGGCTGCCGGTGAACGTGGTCTTCCTGCACTGCTATCCATACCATCGCGAGGCCGGCTACCTCGCTTCGGTGTTCCCACACGTCCATTTCGACCTGGGGAGCGCGCTGAACTATCTAGGGCCGAGCGCCGGCCGGTTGATGGCCGAAGCGCTCGAGCTGGCGCCGTTCACCAAGCAGCTCTACTCCTCCGATGCCTTCGGCCTGCCCGAGCTCTACTTCCTGGGGGCCCTCCTGTTTCGCCGCACGCTGGGGTCTGTCCTGGAGCGCTGGATCGCAGAGGGCGAGTGCTCGGAGACAGACGCGAAAAGGATCGTTGGCTTGATCGGGCGGGAGAACGCCGAACGCATCTATCCGCTGGGCTTCGACAATCGGAGGCAGCGGCACTAAAGTTCGAGCCGCATCAGTCAGGGTAGGGGCGGCCTGTCCCGGCCTTGGGCTGCCCCTCTGGCGAGGGGGTGAAGGGGAATGCAGTCCTCGGGCGCAGGCGCCGTCGGGGCCAAAGCCGCCGACGACCGCACGTTGGTCTCGGAGCAGATCGCTCCGGTCCTGCTGGGCAGGGTCCTGAACTCGTTCGACATGGTGGTCATCTTCGTGGCCATCGTGCTGTTCATCATCAACTCCTCGACGATCCAGACGGCGGGACCGTCTGCCTTCATCTACTGGGGGCTCGGGTTCCTCACGTTCCTCATCCCCGGGGCCTTCGTCACGGCGCACCTGGGGCGGATGTTTCCTGAAGAGGGTTCGATCTACGTCTGGAGTCACAAGGCCCTCGGACCTTTCTGGGGCTTCTACGCCGGGTTCCTTGCCTGGTGGCCTGGGATCCTCGTGCTCCTCCTGACCGGGAGCGCCTCCGTCACGATCATCCAGACCCTGTGGCCAGGAATGCTGACACCAGCTTGGCAACAGGCCCTGGTGATCCTCGGGATCGTCTGGTTCTCGGCCATCCTGTCCGTGCAGCGGTTCCGGCTCACCCAGAACTACGTGAACTTCCAGTTCGTGTTCTACGCGGGAGCCGTCTTCCTTATCGGCCTGTCAGGCATCATCTGGCTGGCCAACGGCCACCACGTGGCCAATTCGTTCGCGCTCGAGCACTGGAAGCTCCACGCGTTCGGCGCCGGGAAGAACTGGGAATTCTTTGGAGTCGTCGTCCTGGCCCTTCTCGGAATTGAGGTCCCCCTGAACATGGGCGTGGAGGTGAAGAGCGAGCGATCGATCACGCGTTACCTCTTCTGGGGCTCGATCGTGGTGATGGTGGCCTACCTGTGGACCACCTGGGGCAACATGGTGGTGGTCCCGCTCAAGGACAACAACCCCACCACCGGTGTGATCCAGACGGTCCAGATCGCGATCAACCACACGCTGGGGTCATTCGTCGGGGTGGTGCTCCTGTGGTTTTTCATCTCCAACACCGCCGTGTACAACTACTCCTTCGCCAGGCTGTTGTTCGTCTCCGGTCTTGAACGACGGATGCCTCGGGCGATGGCCCGGGTCAATCCGAGGACGCGGGTCCCGGACGTCGCGGTCTTCGTTCAGAGCATCATCGCCAGCATCCTCGTGCTGGCCCTGTTCATGCGCCCCAAGACTCCCAGCCACCTCGCGACGAAGGTCTATCTAGCCCTCCTCGCCGCCATCACGGTGGTCTGGTGCGCCTCCATGGTGCTCCTCTTCCTCGATATCTTCTTCGTTCGCCGCTGGTACCCGGAGAAGTTCGAGCAGGTCCGGCTGGTTCCGCTGTGGGTGCTCAACGTGTCGGGAGTCGTCGGGTTGCTGTTCTCGCTCTTCGGGGGCCTGGTGCTCTTCGACACCTTCTTCGCGCCGGCAGGCCTGTTCACGCTGGGCGAATGGCGGTTGTGGCTGGGCTCGTTGGTGGCCGGATCGCTCCTCGTCGGGATCCTGATCTACGCGATCTCCGAGGTCGCCAGGAAGCGAAATCCGGCCCCAGCCGTCGGGGCCGGCGCGGGCGGAGGCGGGAGCGGCTCGAGCTGAAGCCGCTGCTCTGCGTCCGCCACGAGCAGGGTGACACCCTCGGCGTGGCTCGTGCGGCGTTCCAGGATGAGGGGATCCCGGTGGCGGTGCTGGACGCCTGGGACGCGCGTGCCGATTGGCCGGGGCTCGACGAGGTGGCGGGCGTGCTCGCGCTGGGTGGGGCGATGAACGTCGACCAAGTCGCGGACTTCCCCTTCCTGGCCCGCGAGCGCGACCTGCTGCGCGAAGCCCTCGCCCGCGGGGTCCCGGTGTTCGGCGTGTGCCTGGGGGCCCAGCTCGTGGCGAGGGCCCTGGACGAACCGGTGGTCCGGGCCCCAGCCAGGAACATCGGCTTCCTGCCCATCTCTCCAACGGCCGAGGCGTCGGCCGATCCGGTGTTCTCGGTCTTTGCGGCCGGCGACGTGGCCTTCCACTGGAACGAGGACACCTGCGCGCTTCCTCCGGGCGCCGTCCTGATGGCGACCGGCCAGGACAAATCGGTGGAGGCCTACCGAGCCGCCCCGGTAGCGTGGGCCACGTTGTTCCACCCCGAGATCGACGGCCCCGAGCTGCAGGGCTGGTTCCGCGAGGTGGGGGCGGATCTGCCGCGGGTGTGGGGGAGGAGCGCCGAGGAACTCACTGCCGAGGCGCGAACCTACCTGGACGGCCACCAACGCCGGGGTCGCGAGCTGTTCCGGCGCTTCGGCCGCCAAGTGAAGAAAGCCCGGGCGGCCTGACCGACCTAGTAGCGCCAGCGGTGGGCCTCGACGACCTCCTCTGGGGTCTTGTCGGCGAACGCCGCCACCTCGCCTCGGCGCACGGCCACGAACGCGTTGAACAGCACGTCACCCATGGCCTCTCGAAGCACATCGGACTTCTCCAAATGGTTGACAGCCTCCTCCAGCGATTCGGGCAGCCGACGAACGCCCAACCGCTCCTGCTCCTCCGAAGAGAGGGTTCCCGGGTCGACCGTGACCTCCGGCGGCAGGCGGAGGTTGCGCTCCATCCCCGACAGGCCTGCGGCGATGATCGCGCCCGCCACCAGGTACGGATTCGAGCTCTCGTCGAAACATTTCACCTCCGTGTTGGCCGCGGTGTCCCGCGTTCCCACCATGCCCGTCACGAACCGAACGGCGGCCTCGCGGTTTTCCCGGCCCCAGCAGGCGAATGCCCCTGCCCAATGGTGAGGCACGAGCCGAAGGTAGCTGGCCACGCTGGATGACCCGACGGCGACCAGCGCGGGAAGCTCCTCGAGCACACCGGCGACGAACGCCTCGGCGCGATCGGTCATCCCGTGCGGACCCTTGCCGCCGGCGAACAGGTTCCGGGTGTCCTCCCACAGGCTGAAGTGGATGTGCCCCCCGTTGCCGACCTCACCGAGGATGGCCACCGGGGCGAACGAGCTCTTGTAGCCGTGTCGAGCGGACACGCCGCGGATGGTCTGTCGGACGAGCACGTTGGTGTCGGCCGCCCCCACGGGATCCTGTGGCGCCACCGAGATCTCGACCTGACCGGTCGCGTATTCGGGATGGAACTGCTCGACGCCGACGCCCTCCTCCTCCAGAGCGGCGATGAGGTCGCGGGCGAAGTCGGAGATCTCCGAGAGGACCGCAGCGCTGTAGGCGGGCCCGCGGTGGATCGGGGTCGCGTCCTTTGCGTCGACCGTGGCCACGAACCACTCGAGCTCAAAGGCCAGGCGCATGGCGATGCCTCGCTCGGCGAGCCGTTCGGTCATCCGGCCGGCAAACGTCCGCTGACAGCATGGGAAGACCTCGCCTTCCTGCGTGTACTGGTCCGTGGGGGCCCAGGCCCATCCCGGTTGGGCAGCCAGCGGCCGCAGCATGAACGTGTCGGGCATGAGGCGGAGATCGCCGACCGGTCCTCCCAGATCGGCGCTGCTGGTGAAGTCGTCGTTCACCAGGTGGACGTCGAAGATCGGAGAGAGCCCGATCCCGAACTGCGCGGCTCGTTCCAGGCGCGACACCGGCACGGTCTTGACCAGCGTGATGCCGGAGTTGTCGACGTTCGTGAGGGCGACGGCTCGGATTCCCTGTTTGGTCAGGGACTTGGTCAGCTCGCGCGCTCGCTCCACTCTGGCGGAGACGACGTCGGCCTGCATTCCCCCTCCTTCTCCGAGAGGAGGAAAGCGTATCTCAGGACCCTGCGGGAACGTCAGCCAGAACGAAGTGGAGGATGGAGGTCGCTCCCGCCGAGATCCAGACGTCCTGTCCATCGACGGCCATGCTCCCACCGATGTCTCCGAGGTTCTCGGTCAGGGCGACCACTCGGCCGTCGGAGTCGATCTGCGCGATGGACGACTGTCCGAGCATGGCCACCAGGCCAGTCCCGCGAGCATCGGCCGTGGTCACCTCCTGGATCGGGATGAGCCTTCGAATGGCACCGCTCTGAGGATCGACCTTCCGGACCCCCGAGGAGTACACCATCCACACGGCCTGGTCGTCGGCCGAGACGATGAAGCCCTGGTCGGGCAACCCAGGGACGCTTGCTCGGCCCAGCGCTGAGAGTGAGTTGGGGTCCAGACGGTAGAGCGTCGATCGCGCCGCGTTGCCGGCAACGACCCACAGTCCCCCCCAACCGAGGGCCAGAGAACCCACGCTGCCCGGCCCGATGGGGGCCGGCGCGATCCCTGGAACCATGAACGTCGATCTTGTCGCCAGCGTGACGGGATCGAGGCGGAGGACCCGGTCGGAGAGAGCGACCCACACGGAGTCCGGGGAGGCGACGATGCCGAGGACATTGTCGTCGAGCGTGATCTTCGCAGTGGGCTTCAGCGTGTTCGCGTCGATCCGGATCAGCTCGTCCTTGTCGTTGGTGAACCGGTGGATCACTTCGGTGCCGAGGTAGACGGCTTCGGAGGTAGCGGCAATCCGCCCAATGTAGCGGCTGCGGTTGTCTCGGATGCGGACCGTCGTCATCGAACCATCGCGTTCGATCCGAGCCATGGTGTAGGCCTTTTCCGTGTCCTGCCGGATGGCAAAGAGCTTCCCGTCGGCTGCAGCAAGGATGGTGGCGTCGAAATGGATCGTCCCCACGACTTCACCGGCCGAGGGCAGTTTGGCCGGGGAAGGGGTCGGGCCCGGAGTGATCGTGCTCGAGGGGGTCGGCGACGGCGCCACCGGCTTGGCGCTGCCCAGGGGGAGGACGCGGATCAGGACCAGGATGGCCAGGGCGGCCACCCCCACAGCGATGGCGAGGGCCGTGACCCGGCCCCACGGCGACCGAGGGGGCGGCTCGCCGGGCTCCCGCGTCAGGACGTCGGGCCACAGGTCGGGCGCGGCGATACGGTCGGCGGGCTGGAATCGAGTTCGAAGGTCAGGCATCACGTTCCTCCAAGAGCGTCCGGAGGCGGCGGCGCCCCCTGGTGAGGTGCACGCCCACGGCCGCGGGCGTCGAGTCCAGGATCGCGGCTGTCTCTTTGATCGAGTACCCGCCGTAATAGCGAAGGACGACCGCCCCTCGTTGCTTCGGCGGAAGCGTCTTGAGCGCGGCCGTGAGGTCAGGAGCTTCGTCAGCCAGCTGATACGTGCCCTCCGGCGGTAACGCGGCGGTCCTTCGTCGGTCCTTGAGCATCCCGGCCGCGATCCGAAAGGACACGTGCCACACCCACGACCGCGCCGACTCGATGGAGTCGCCCCGCCGCAGCGCTTGGGCGAATGCTTCGGCCACGGCATCGCCTGCGAGCTCGCGGTCCCCGCTGTAGAGAAAGACCGCTCGCCACAAGCGATCTCCCTGCTCGCGGTAGAGGCGCTCGAGATCGCTCCGGATGCCCACGCCCGCCTGGGTGCTCACGCTACTCGATAAGGGGCCGATCCCGGGCCGAACTTTAACCGAGGCCTCGGCAATCTCCCCCGATTTCTCGCCGGACCCGGCCGCCGCCGGCCCCGCGTATACTCCACCGCGGTGACCGTGCTAGGTGGGGAGCTAGCGGTGCCCTGTACCCGCAACCCGCTCTAGCGGGGCCGAACTCCCGCCCGCGGCCCGGATGGTCCGGGACCGCTCCAGGTACGGAGTGTTGAAGGCCGGGTCCCGCGCGACGCCAACCTGCGAACCCCGTCAGGACCGGAAGGTAGCAGCGGTAAGCGGGCGCTGGCGGGTGCCGCGGGGTTACCTGGCTGGAGCCACCGGCCTGTTGAGCGACCGAGCCGTCCGCCGTCAACGGCGGGTGCACGGTCACCTATCCTGTCGTCGGAAGGAAGGTCGTGACTGAGGAAGTCGCCCTCTACCGGAAATACCGGCCCCAGACGCCAGACGAGGTCATCGGGCAGGAGCACGTCGTCCGCGCGCTGGTCGGGGCGATCCGGGAGGGCCGACTCTCGCATGCCTTCCTCTTCTGCGGCCCCCGAGGCACCGGCAAGACATCGACCGCCAGGATCCTGGCGCGGATGGTCAACTGCGAGCGCGGCCCCACGGCCGAACCCTGCGGGGTGTGCGAGCAGTGCGTTCGGATCCGGGACGGTTCGCACCTCGACGTGGTGGAGATCGACGCTGCCTCGCACGGCGGTGTGGACGATGCGAGGGAGCTTCGCGAGCGAGCTCCCACCGCGCCGGCCATGGGGCGGGAGAAGGTCTACATCATCGACGAGGCCCAGCGGCTCTCTCGGGAGGCCTTCGACGCGCTGCTGAAGATCTTCGAGGAGCCGCCGCCAGGCGTTCGGTTCGTCCTGGCGACCACCGAGCCCCACAAGATGCCGCCCACCATCGTGGGGCGGTGCCAGCGGTTCGACTTCCGGCGGGTGTCCACCGACGCGTTATCGGACCACCTCGAGTGGGTGGCCAAGCAGGAGGGGCTGGTGCTGGCCCGTCCGGCCGCCGAAGCCCTGGCCCGGCAGTCGGAGGGATCCGTGCGGGACGCGCTCTCCTTGCTCGATCAGGGCGCGGTGCTCGGAGGTGGAGAGATAGGGGAGGACACCGTCGCCGCGCTCATAGGTGCCCCGCAGAGCGACGTCCAGTTCGAACTGGCCGACGCCATCGCCGTCCACGACGGCCGGTCCATGTTCGAGATCGTCCACCGTCTCGTGCAGGAGGGCCACGACTTCCGCCACCTCACGGGCCAGGTCCTCTCGCATTTCCGAGACCTGTTGCTCGTGCGATCGGCACCCGACGAGCCCGCCGTCCTCGACGTGCCGGCGGACCGCTATCCGAGGCTGGCGGCCCAGGCCGCCAAGTTCACCACTCCGGAGCTCTCGCGCATCCTTTCGCTGCTGGTGGCCGCCCAGACCGACATGCGCTGGACGACGTCGCCCCGGCTCACCCTCGAGCTGGCCCTGGTACGAGCCACCATGCCGGAGGCCGATCCGAACCCTGCCGGGCTCCTCGCCCGCCTTGAACGTCTCGAACGGCTGGCCGGAGTCGACGAGGGCACAGTGCGAGCCCCCGAGGCTGGCGTCGTCACTCCGCGTGGCCAGCCCCCACCCAACCCCACGCTCCGCGACGACGCCAGCCATCACGCCGATTCGGCTCTGGCCAAGTCCGAGCCCGCCACCGTCGAGGTGACCCCGGACGGGCCGGAGTCCAAGGCCGACGCATCGATGGAGCACGTCGCGCATGCGCCGCACGCTCCCGATGCCAGTTCGCTCGACCTGCAGACCATCAGGCGGTCGTGGCAGCAGCTCCTCGACCGGCTCCTCGACCGCCGGCAGATGATCCTTCGGGCCAATCTCGAGTCCGTGACCGCGGCGGCCTACGACGGCGTCACCCTCGAGCTCGCCTTTCCCCCGGGGCGCAAGTTCTCCGTGCAGAAGGTGCAGGACAAGGAGCCGGAGCTTCGCGAGATCTTCTTCGAGGTGTTCGGTGTTTCGCCGAACATCCGGTGCGTCGCCCGGACCGGGGTGCCGGGCGTGGAGCTGGTCGAAGAGGACGAGCCGCCGGCGACGCGCGAGGACGCGGTGGCTCGACTGAAGGAGGCGTTGGGCGCGGAGATCGAGCCGGAGAAGGGCTAGTGTTCGAGGGCCCCATCCAGGATCTGATCGACGAGCTGGCCCGTCTGCCCGGGATCGGTCCGAAGTCGGCTCAGCGGCTCGCGTTCTATGTGGTCAAGGCCCCGCCCCAGGATGCCCGTCGCCTGGCTGAGGCCATCGTCGCTGCCAAGGAACGTGTTCGGTTCTGCCGGGAATGCTTCGGCGTGGCGGAAGGCGACCTGTGCAGGATCTGTCGCGACCCCGGCCGGGATACGTCGGTCATCTGCGTGGTGGAGGAGTCCAAGGACCAGGCCGTCATCGAGAAAGCGGGCGTGGTCAAGGGCCGGTATCACGTGCTCGGAGGGGCCATCTCGCCGCTCGAAGGCATCGGGCCCGACGATCTGAGGGTGCAGGAACTGCTGGACCGGGTGGGGAAGGATGGGGTCCAGGAGGTCATCCTCGCCACCAACCCCAACCTCGAGGGGAACGCCACCGCCATGTACGTGGCCGGCCTGCTCAAGCCCCTGGGGATCCGGGTGACCCGCCTGGCCAGCGGCCTTCCGGTCGGCGGCGACCTCGAGTACGCCGATGAGGTGACGCTCGGCCAAGCGCTGGAGGGCCGCCGGGAGATGTGACGGAACCGCCAGATTCTCTCGACGAACCGAGGGATCTACGGTACTGTCCCGTCCCTGCTGGACCCGAAGGTGGAGGCATGAGGCGTCCAAGGAAGACCGTCGTCCTTTCTGCCCTCGGCGTCCTGCTGGTCACCCTGCCGTTGGGGGGAGCCTCGGCTGGCGGCACGGCCGCGGAGGGTCGTCCTGGCCGGACGCCCCAGGCGGGATTGATCCAGGAGCTCAACTTCGTGTTCATCCCCGACCCGGCCAATGCGCCGCTGGGGAAGACGGTGAGCTGGCTGGACGCCGTGCATGCCCGTCACACGACCACCAGCGCCGCGCCGCTGACCCTCTGGGACTCGGGCGACATGACGTACCGGCAGCGATTCGACTTTACGTTCACCGCCGCCGGCCGGTACCCGTATCTCTGCACGATCCACCTGCTGTACAACATGGTGAGCTCGATCAGCGTGAGGGACCAGGTGAACCCCCCGGATGGCCCGGCGGGAACCGTGTTCACCGTCACCGTGGCGACGATCCCGGCTCCGACCGATTACGTCTATGACGTCCAGAAGAAGGAGCCGGGCGGAGCGTGGCAGGACTGGATGCTCGGCGTCACGTCCACGAACGTCCAGTTCGATTCGACTGGAAAGAATCCTGGGACGTACGGCTTTCGCTCGCGGCTGCACCGCGTCTCGGACGACGCGAGCAGCGATTACTCCCCCCCTGTACCCATCAGCGTCACCCCTTGATGGAGCGGCCGATGGAACGTTCAGCGGAGTCATGAGGTGACCGAACGACGGATTGCCTTCCGAAGTTGCCGGCTCCTCGCCGCCGTCACCCTCCTGACGGTGACCGTGTCGGGGATGGCCGGGGTCGCCCAGGCCCAGACCGGTGGAGCGACGGCCCTCCCGCAGCCGAGGCAGCCCCAGACGGATGTGCCCTTCCCACGGGGGCAGGCAGGCCTGGCATACGACGAGAGGAAGAATCTCACCTTCATGTTCGGTGGCGAGTTCCACGGCGCGATCATGAACGACACCTGGGCGTGGAATGGGACGAGATGGAAGCTGCAGTTCCCGGCGCGTTCCCCCACTCCGCGATCCGGGGAGGGAATGGCGTACGACGCCGTAAGGCACAAAGTCGTGATCTTCGGGGGGTTCGGCGGCGGCAGGTATTTGATGGACACCTGGACGTGGAACGGTCGTACGTGGCGAAAGATGGTTACTCCCTCCGCACCAAGGGCGCGGGCGAACATGGGGTGGGTCTGGGACGCGGCGCGACAGGTTATCGTCCTGTTCGGCGGCGGAACGACGACCAGCATCATGAACGACACGTGGACGTGGGACGGCACGGCATGGACCAAGCTGTTGCCGGCCACGTCTCCGCCCAAGAGATCGGACATGGGCATGGTCTACGACCAGGCGCGCCAGCAGATCGTGATGTTCGGCGGCCAAGCCTTCGATGTCTTCGACGACACGTGGACGTGGGATGGCACGAACTGGACCGAGCAGCAGCCCTCGTCGTCGCCCATGGCGAGGTGGGGGCCAGGGATGGGGTACGACCAGGTCAACCAGAACACGGTGTTGTTCGGGGGAGAGAGCGCGAGCGGCCCCCTAGACGACACCTGGACCTGGGACGGCACGAACTGGACCGAGCGGTTCCCGACGTCCTCACCCCTGGCGCGCCTCCGCTTCCCGATGGCATGGTCCCCGAACAACCAGGTCCTCCTGTTCGGGGGGAACGGTGTCGACGTCTATGGCGATACGTGGACGTGGGGCGGATCGACCTGGATACAGCGCTGACCCTTCATTGACGCGCTGATTACCCAGGCCAGGGACCGGGGTTCTCAGACCATCGGCTCGCCCTAGTGAATTGCAGTTGGCCAATAGGAATTGAGCACTTGCGCCGGATACGTCTTCGGGGTACAAAACTGCTGGCTAAAGTCCCTCCGGCTCCACGGGAAGGGGGTGAAGGATGGAGGAAGAGAGGACCGCCAGCAAGATCACCCGTAGGCGCCTGATCAAGCGTCTGGGTGCGGGGACCGCAGTCGCTTGGTTGGCGCCAGTCGTCACCAGTCTCGGCTCGCGTGCCGAGGCGGGCGAGTGCTGCGTCTGTGAGGGCTCCAACTGCGACTGGGTCTGCGGTGGCAGCTTGTGTCAGTGCGGCCTGGGCTGCGGGATCGATGGTGGTTTCTGTAGCCACGACGTCGACGGGAAGTGCTTCTGCTGGGCGGATTCGTTCTGTTCAGAAGTCTCCGATTGCACGCAGAACGCCGACTGCCCGCCTGGCTACGCCTGCATCCCCGACACGTGTTGCGGAGTGCCGAAGTGTCTACCGGCTTGTGGGCTGAGCCGGCGGTCGCGTCGTCGGCACGGGAGGCTGTCCTCGGGTAGGGTCCGCTAGGACAAGCCCCAGGGCATCTGTTCACGGGACGGGGGCCTCGCTCGTGGCACTCGTCTTCTTTTCGCCATCTCGTCTCGACCGCTGCCGGGGACTTTGGGTAGGCTTCGGTCGCGGTCCTCCAGGCACAGACGGGAGTGACCGAGGAGAGGTTGCTCTCTTGAGATCCGGCGCCATGCGACCGCGAGGACGATCGTTCGTGGTAGCGGCCCTGATGGCGGTGTGCCTTGCGGGCTTCAAGGAGCCGGCGAAGGCAGGGGTCGGCAGCGTCACGGTGACGCTCACCCCGGTCGGCCCCGCCTCGCTGCCGCAGGGGTATGCCTTCACCATCAAGGCGACGGCTTCGAACCCCGACCCCGGGCCGGCTCAGGTCCTGGTGGTTTTCACTCTCACGCAGGAAGGTGGTTCGTCAGTCGACTCGCGGGACTGGACCATCACTGTCCCCGGCCTCGGCTCCCCCACGACCCGATTCAACCTGACGCCGTCCCAGTGGTTCACGGCCCTGGGCAGCTACGACATCGTCCCGAAGATCGACGGGCAGCCGGTCGGGGGAGCCGCCTCGGTCGACGTGCTGGCCCCCGTGGTGGTTCCTCCCGTCTTCCAGGACGTGACGAGTAGTGCCGGCCTGGACACCGTCCTACCCGGGCCGAACTGCGGCCGGTTCGGCACCGGAGCTGCGTGGGGCGACGCGAACGGCGATGGCCGGCTGGACCTGTACGTTCCAGATGAGCGGGGGCCCGCCCAGCTGTGGATCCAGGACTCTCCGGGGCACTTCCGCGACGAGGCGGCCAGCCGCGGCGTCGACAACCGGGGGCGAGTGGGGATGGGAGCGGAGTTCGTCGATTACGACAGCGATGGCGACTCGGATCTCTACGTCGTCAACGACGGTATCAACCGCCTCTACCAGAACGACGGGACCGGACACTTCACCGACGTGGCTGCGCATGCCGGAGTGGCCGATCCGGGAGCCGGGCCGAGCGCGGCGTGGGGCGACTACGACAACGACGGTAGCCTCGACCTGTACGTGGTGAACTACGCCGACTGCACCTCGCATGCGCAGCCCGACAAGCTCTTCCACAACGAGGGGGACGGGACCTTTACCGACCAGACGTCGCTGCTCGGGCCTCCCGACGCCACAACCGGGGAAGGTTTTCAGGCAGCGTGGTTCGACTTCGACGGAGACGGGGACCAGGACCTGTATCTGGCCAACGACAAGCTCCCGAAAGGGATGCCTGGAAACCGGATGTGGAGGAACGACGGAGCCGGTGGCGGAGGCGTATGGACGTTCACCGACATCTCCGAGTTGAGCGGTACCAACTGGATCATGGCCGCCATGGGCATCGGGATTGCGGACTTCGACCACGACCTGGACTTCGACTTCGCCGTCTCGAACATCGAAGGCAACGTGCTGGCCCGCAACAATGGCGACGGTACTTTCACCGACGTGGCTCGCGCAGCCAGGGTGGATAGGCCCTTCCAATTCGCCGGCCGGCACTCGATCACCTGGGGTCTGTCCTTCTACGACTTCAACCTGGACGGGTGGGAGGATCTCTACGTGGCCGCCGGAGACATCTCCGGGACCGCTGCCCAGCCCAACGAGGTGTTCGTCAGCGATCGCGCGGGCCGCTTCCTCGACCTGTCGGCCCCGAGTCGAGCCGATGA
>VAYC01000193.1 GCA_005885025.1 Actinomycetota bacterium
CGCGGAGCGGCGCGGCGAGTCGGCCTCGGTAGACTAGGCCGCGGTAGGGTCGCCTAGTCTGGCCGAGGGCGGCGGTCTCGAAAACCGCTAGGGAGGCAACTCCCTCGTGGGTTCAAATCCCACCCCTACCGCAAAAGTGGAGCCCTCGCTAGCCTTACCGGTCAAGGCGGTGCAATTGCGTGACGAATTGATGAGCCATGAGGTGGAAGCGGCCGTATTCGGGAGGTCCCTTTCGATTCTTTGTCGGATGTCTCTTGCTTTGCGGAATGGCGTTCATCCTCTTGGCTGTCATTTCAGTCTCTGCCCAATCCGAATCTGCCGGTCGAAAGGTCGGAGCTCTGATTGTCATCGTGTTGTTCGCCGTGCTGTGGGCAGGCTTCCTAACGCGACTACTTACAGTCGGTGTCTTCGTGAGCGATGACGGGATCCGGATTAGACTCCCCCTCCAGACTATTGCGCTCCGGTGGTCGGAAGTGGGTGGAGTCTACCTAGCCCCAGTCCGCCTCCCGCGGTGGTTATCCTGGCTATGGGCTCTGCTCAAGGTGAGATCCCTCCTGTCGACTTCGAGAGCGATCTGGATCGAACGGATCCCCGGCGGCCCTATTCAGACGTTCCTCAATGAGAAGAGCGCAGAATTCCTCGGTCGGACGGCGGCGTTCGATCGGGCGTTCCAGTCATTGAAGCTCGAGGTCGAGCGTCGGAGGGGGACTGCCTGACGGAGTGGCTTGTTGGCCGAGCGTTGTCGTCGCTAGCAGCTGGCCTCCATTCCACAAGTGCTCAGAATGAGCACCTACGCCAGGGCCCTGAAGTGCGCAAACGCCAGGGGTTCTTTCCAACCCCTACCGCTGATTAAGTTGGGTCACCGGACCAGCCAGGCGCGTCTAACGCGGCAAGCCGTGTATGCCGACAATCCCGGAAGATGCCTAATCTTGACCAGGAATCCCCTATGTGTATGCGTGTATTCGACGCCGTTGGTCCGCGCGTCTACCGCGCATTCCATCCCGGAGGACGCTTCTCCACGTTTCGATACCGGGCTGTCTTTGGGGTGGCAGGCTTGCTTCTTCTCGCTCCCCTGCCAGCCTGGTTGAGCTTCGTCGCTCCGATCAAGGCCCAGGACTGGGGAGTGGGCCACTTGTACGACTTCGTGACTGTCCTCCTTATTGGTGGCTCAGCGCTCTGTCTCTGGAGAGCAGTGCGGGGCCCACGGGGAACCCGCCCCTAGTTGCTCGACGAGACGTCACGCTCAGTGAGTCACGCGTGAGGCCATGGCTTCATGTACTTGGTGTCATCAGTTGGCCTGTGTGGGCTAGGTGCTCAGTATGAGCACCTACAACAAGGCCCCTGAAGTGCGCAAGCGCGAGGGGTCCTTATCCCACCCCTACCGCGGACGGGTGAGTCCCCGGTTCGTAACCAGCCCGAATCACATCGATCACGGACGGCGGCGTAAGGGTTCGGACCGTCGCGGATCCAGCCATCGTCCGCCTATCGCCGTACCCGAACGGGGACCAGGGAAGGAGGCCGCCACCGTGGACGATCCACGCTCGATCCTCCTCGGCAACCATCGACCCGTCGGGAAGGTCCGAGAGCCTGGCCTCGTGCAGTCGCTTCCTCCCGCCGGCATCGATCCTTTCTGCGTGCAGCGCCCGGTCGACGTCGTCGACCCTGGGTGAACCGCGATGCGTGTCCGTCCATGCTTGGCGGAAGCGCACGAAGTCCTCGCGCCGGCATTCCGCACATGGCCGGTGGCCGGCGGCGAGGGCTGTCGCCTCGTCAAGGAAGAAGAGCTCCGTGAACCGGCCCGAACGCATCAGCTCCCGGCGTCGGCCTTTGAACTCGAGTCGGCAGGCGATCCACCGCCGAACCTGCCACGCCCGAACCAGCTGACCGTTATCGTCGTGCAGCACCCCCCGGTTGCCGAACAGAAGCCCCCGCGCTTCGGTGGCGATGATGTCCCCGAACGGTGTGACTCGGTTGCGTCGCGGCACGGCGGCCACATCGTAAGGCAGCTTCAGGACCCGTTGATCTTGAAGGTTGCCTTCCGAAGTGTGAACGACAGCGTCGCGGTGTCGCCTTCGATCAGCACCATTCGGTAGGTGATCCCGTCCACGATCTTGGGGAGATCGATGCTCAGCCGAGGGATCAAACTCTGCGTCGGCGTCAGCACGAGTTTTCCGCCCGCGATGGACGGTGTGGCTTCGAACTCCTGGCCGCCCTGGTTCACCCGGACCACGACCCGGCCGCTCCGGAAGCGGATCGTGACGGGGACCGAACCGCCGAGAGCATCGTTGAGGTCGCCTTGGGTGAACTGGGCCGTCCCGTCACCGCTCGAGGCGCGGATGGTCGTCCCGCCTCCGGCCACGAGCTGCGCGGGCGAGAACGAAACGTTCTGGAGGGTAAGCGCCACCTCATGGACCGGCAGCTTGCCCTCGGTGATCGACCCTTTCGCGTGCACCGTCACCGAGGCGACGTTTCCCGAGACCAGTTCTCGCAAGAAGGGAAAGCCGCCGATCGAGACCGACGGCCGCTGGCTCAACGAAAGGGAACTCTGGAGCTCGCGTCCCACCCAATAGTCGGCCAGCAGCCGAAGCCCAAAATCCGCCCCGACGAGGACCGCGACCAGGAAGGCCAAGGCGACCAGCAGCTTGCGCATGGCTGGAGCGTACTTCGGGCGTCCCCCGTTAGCGGGCGATTACGGGCGAGTCCCTTGCTTCGTTTCCGCCACCCTCTCGGCACCGGTGCGGGCGGTCTTCCTGGTCCGCGCGGACGCCTCGCGGGCCGGGGCCTTGTTGGGGGCAGGCTCCCCGGGGAGGTGGAGCAGGTTCTCCACCCCGGTGACGCCGGGGACTGTCATGACCGACTCGGCGATCGCATTCATCTGGTCGGCGGTGGCCACCTCGCCGCGCAGCACCACGATCCCGCCCTCGGCGTTGACCGAGATGCGCCCCTTGTCCGACCCCCCCAGGACCTCGCTCTCCACTTTGTGGGCGAGCGTTGCGTCGTCCAGGTCCTTCGCATGCTCCACGGGGTGAGTCGCCTTCATCCGCAGCCCGTACGCCTTGCCGCCCAGCCACCGGCCCTTCCGACCGACCCGCCGCCCCGTTCGCCGAAACATGGCCATGAGTCGGTCCCGAGCCTTGGCTCGCCTCGACCTTCCCATCTGGGGGTCGAAGAAGTACGCGGCCGCGGCTCCGAGCGCTCCCGCTGCGAGCGCCGAACGCTTCCTTTTCCGCTTCGGCTCTTTCATCGGTGCCTCCTCGTTGCCTGTTACCCGCGCCGGGCGCGCTCGAACCGTCCGACCACCAGCACGATCCCGAGCAAGATGACGCCGGGCACGAACTCCCAGACGGGTCGCTCCATCCACCACCGCGCCGTGCTGTCCGTGGCGGTTCCCAGGCCCAAGGGGTGCAGGATCAGGATCGCCCCGGCATACGCAGTCATGTGCCACAGGAACAGCGTCATGATCACCGAGTTGGTCACGATCGTGGCTTTCCACGGGCCGAGTCGCTCCAGCCACCGGGACGCGCTCGGCCTGAGGACCATGGCCAGCCCGATCAGCCAGAGCGTGAGGGCCACGATGCACACCGTCGGCGGGTTCATGTTCGACGTCTGCTCGATGGGCTTCAGGTGGAAGAACGTGGCGTCCGTGCCGAGCATGCTGCGCGGGTAGACACCGACGTTCGTGAGGACGATCAGCGCCGCCAGGCCGAGCCCGGCCATCGCCACGTGCGCCCGCCGGGGGAGCGACGTGAGCGACCCGTCCGCGTAGAAGTAGCCGAGCTGATGAGCCAGGGACCACGCCAGGAGGACGTTCACGTTCCTGACCCCTTCGAGGCCCCCGTCCAGCCCCACGACATCGGCGCAAACCACACCGCCCGCCAGGGCCAGTGGCACCCAAACGCCGAACCGCCGGTGCAGCGCGATGGTGATCGGACTCAGCAGGACGACCACGAGGTACACCCCGAGGAACCACATCGGCCCGAACGGGAGCGTGTTGCCGAAGTGCACGCCCCTGATCAGCCCGGTGCCGCCCCGGTCGATGAAGTGAAGCACCACTTCGATGCCCAACCAGGCCGCGACGAAGATCGCCGTCGGCTTGAGCAGCCGGACCGCTCGGGTTCGAAGGAAGTCCGCGGTGCTCCGCCCACGCTCCCGGAACGCCCGGTACGCGACGAAGTTCGAGAACCCGCCGACGAAGAAGAAGATCGGGATGACCTGGAACAGCCACGTGCCGACCCATAGTCCCGAAGTGACGCCGATGGCGCTGTGCACGCCGATGACGCCTTGGTCCCAGAAGATGATGGCGATGAACCAGTGGCCGAAGACGACGCCGGCGATGCTCGCGGCGCGCAGGAAGTCGACATAACGGTCGCGAGAGGACGGCGTTGCGGCCACCAGCTCGTCCAAGCGGCTAGACGGCCGTCCGCTCATTCCCATGTCTGTCACGGTACGCCGAGGCAGACCTGGAAAACAGGAAGTAGGGTCCGACCGATGCGTCGGACCTGTTCGAGCTGGCGGCGGGGACCGGACTCGTGTTCCAGCCGTATCTTGGGCTCCGGGGGGCGACGGCGCTGTGGTCCGTGACGCTTCCGGGATGGTTCCTGGCGGCCGCGCGGGGCTCGCCGAGGTGGGACCGGCTGCTCGCTTTCCTGGCTGGGCTCTCCATCGGCGGCGCAGCCGTCCATTTCACGCTCTGGCCGGTCGAAACGAGCCGCGGCGTTCCGCTGCTGGTCGAAGCCGAAGGCCTCCGGCAGGACCAGCTCCCCGCGTACAACGCGGTCCTGTACGCGTGGGCGCTCTCGGCCGCGATTGCCGTGGCGCGGGAGACCCCTCGGGGTGCGCGCCGGTGGGCGATGGCGGGGATGCTCGCGGCGGTTCCGCTTCGATTCAGCGCTCGCCACCACTTCCGGTGGATCAAGGACCAGGCTCGGACCAACCCGGCGTGGTGGAACCGGGCCGTCGCCTGAGAGACGAACTGGCTCAGCCCGTAGAATTGTGCCCGGAGGGATGCCCGAGTGGC
>VAYC01000194.1:0-11281 GCA_005885025.1 Actinomycetota bacterium
AGTGGAGGCCGCTTCGATCTGCGGTACCGACCTGCACATCTACCAGTGGGATCCCTGGGCGGCCGGACGCATCAAGCGTCTGCCGATGACCTTCGGCCACGAGGTGGCCGGGCGGATCGCGAGCCTCGGGCCCGAGGTCCATCACCTTCGTCCCGGCGTGTTCGTATCGGCGGAGGGACACGTGTTCTGCGGATTCTGTCCGCCGTGCCGGAGCGGCCGCGCGCACATCTGCGAGAACCTCCGGATCCTCGGCGTCGACTTCGACGGCGGATTCGCCGACTACGTGGTGATCCCCGAACGCAATGCCTGGGAAGTGGACAGGCGGATCCCGCCGGAAGTGGCGTCGATCCACGACCCCTTCGGGAACGCCGTGCACACGGCCTTCAGCGGCGACGGGGCCACCGAGCTGGTGGGCGCGACCGTGGTGGTCCTGGGGTGCGGGCCGATCGGGTTGTTCGCCGTGGGGGTGGCGAGGGCGGCGGGGGCCAAGCAGGTCATCGCCGTCGAGCCGAACGAGTATCGGCAGGCCCTGGCCAAGCAGATGGGGGCCGACGCCGTGGTGGACCCGACCAAGGAGGACCCCGTGGCCACCGTGCTCGCGGCGACGGAGGGCCATGGGGCCGAGGTCGTGCTCGAGATGTCCGGAGTCCCTGCGGTGATCGATCAAGGGACCCGAATGCTGGCCCCCGGCGGACGGATGTCGTTGCTCGGTCTGCCGCCCGGACCGGTCTCTCTTGACCTCACCGACCAGGTCATCTTCAAGGAGGCGCGGCTGATCGGGGTGACCGGTCGGGAGCTGTTCCGAACGTGGCAGCAGATGACCACCCTCCTCGCCACCGGGATGGTGGACGTAGGGCCGGTCATCACCCATCGCTTTGCATTGACCGAGTTCGAAGAGGCCTTCGAGGTCATGTCCTCCGGCCGGTCTGGGAAGGTGATCCTCTTACCGAAGAGGGAGTGACCGCGACATGGCGAAGGGCAGGAAGGGCAGCCTCGATTACCTGAGGGAGCAGCTCGAGGAGCTGGAGCGAGCCGGGACGGCCCTCCATCCTCGGGTCCTCGAACGGCAGCAGGCCGCCCGAACCCGGTTCGACGGCCGCGACGTCATCAACCTCGCGTCGAACAACTACCTCGGCCTGGCGGCGCACCCCAAGTTGAAGGAGGCCGCAGCGAAGGCGGCGATGGACTACGGGGCCGGTTCGGGCGCCGTGCGCACCATCGCCGGGACCATGACGCTTCACCGAGAGCTTGAACGCCGATTCGCCGACTTCAAGGGGGCCGAGGACGCTCTGATGTTCCAGTCGGGGTTCACCGCGAACTCCGGGACAGTGGCCGCCATCCTGACGAAACAGGACGTCATCGTCTCCGACCAGCTCAACCACGCCTCGATCATCGACGGTGCCCGCCTGTCTCGAGCGGAGATCAAGGTCTTCCCACACAAGGACGCCGCGGGGGCCGACAGGCTGCTCCAAGAGACCAAGTCTTCGGGCCGGCGCCAGCTCCTGATCACCGACGGGGTGTTCTCGATGGACGGAGACATCGCCCCGCTCCCCGATCTGGTGGATGTGGCCGAGAAGCACGGGGCCATCATGATGATCGACGACGCCCACGCCAGCGGCGTCCTGGGACCGGGCGGGAAGGGCACCGTCGGCCACTTCGCGCTGGATCCTCGGCGAGTCGACATCCAGGTCGGCACGCTGTCCAAAGCCATCGGGGTGATGGGTGGGTTCATCGCCGGCCCCACTCACCTGATCCAGTGGCTGGTGAACCGGGGCCGGCCGTTCCTCTTCTCCACCTCCGCTCCGCCCGCCGTGGCCGCCGCGTGCATCGCTGCCCTGGACGTCATTCGCGACGAGCCCGAGCGGATCGAGCGTTTGTGGGGCAATACCAACTTGTTCAAGAAGGGCCTGCACGACCTCGGCTTCGACACGGGCACCAGCGAAACGCCCATCACACCCGTCATCGCCGGGGAAGAGACAAAGGCGGTCGAGCTGTCGCGGTTGTTGTGGGAGGAGGGGGTGTTCACTCCCGCCATCGTGTTCCCCACCGTGGCCAAGGGTCAGGCCCGTGTCCGCACGATCGTGACCGCGGACCACACCGAGGAGGACCTCCGTGAGGCCCTGGAGGCCTTCGGACTGGTCGGACGAAAGCTCGGGCTGATCTGAGCCCTGGGCTGATCTTCACTCGGCCAAACGGAGATTGCACTCCAAGCGGCCCAGGCCGAACGCCTGGGCGACGGCGGGAAATTAGGGCGACCGGGGAGTCGGGACCGGCAGGTTCACGTCCGATACCTACCTGAGCGGCGGTAGGCCTCCGCGTCCCGCGCGGCGATCTCGGAGAGGACTGGAATCATGGATGGCATCTCAGAGCGGCGTCCGTTCGGGCGAGAAGCCCTGTTCAAGCAGGTGGGCGCCCTGGTCGGCGCCACCATGCTCTGGCTGCTCTCCCTCGTGTCGCTCGCGCCGTCCCAGCACCACCCGGCAGTCGTCCCTGATCGTTGTGGCGGTGGTGATGACCGTGGCGTTGCCCTGGCACCGGCTTCCCGACGCGCTGAAGGTGGTCCCACCCATGATCGCGCTGTTGATCGGCGTCCGACTGCAGGTGCTGCTCGACGCGGGACTGTGGAGCGAATCCACCTATCTGTTGATGCCGATGTTCTGGCTGGCCGCGTTCGGCACTCGGACGGAGGTCGGGGCGGGAGCCGTTCTCGCTGCCGTCGCCCTGTTCGGCCAGGCGCTGATCTGGTCCCAGGGGGCAACCGGATGGGGAGACGCGGCGGTGCTCGCGCCTGTAGCCGCTGGGGTGGCGTTTGCCATCCACGCTCTCTTCCAGCGGGTTCGGACGCGCGCCGACCGACATCCAGCCCTCCAGTCAACGGACGCGCTCACCGGCCTCCCCGGCCCAGTGGGATGGGAAGAGCGGGTCCCCCAATTGCTGAGCCAAGGAGCGGCGGCCCGGCAGCCCGTCTGCGTGATGATCCTCCACCTGGACCGCTTCAGGGAATTTGCCGATCACTATGGTCGCAAGGAGGCCGACCGTCTGGTTCGGGGTGGTGCGGCCATGTGGCGAGACCACCTTCGCAAGACCGACCTCATCGCTCGTCTGAACGGGACGGACTTCGCTGCGCTCCTGATGGGATGTTCGGTCGAGGCGGCCGCCGGGATCGCCCGGCGGCTGGCCACCGTCCTTGATGCGCCCCTCACGTTCTCTCTCGGCATCGCGGAGTGGAACGGTGAGGAGAGCGCCGCGGCCCTTTCCCGGCGAGCCGATGCTGCGCTTGAGCGGGCCAAGCGCGCCGGCGGTGATCGGATCGAATTCGGGACCGCCGGTGCGGTGCGCGGAGACCGGATGGGTACGCATCCGGCGGCGCCCAGCGATCCCGCGCCCTCTTCCGGTTCGTCGGCTCTTCCCTAGCCGGTCACTGCCACCGTTTCGGATACCTCGCGCGGAGGTCGTTCACGAGCCGGGTGAGCTCGTCCATGACCGTGTCGGTCACTTTACGGAGCGTCTGGGGGTCGTCCCGCTGTTCCTCGAACTGCGAGAAGTCCAGCGGCGGGCCCGCCCTCACCCAGATCGGCCGGCCGAAGGTCAGGCCCCGAGCCCCTTCGCGTTGCCACACATGTTGCGAGCCCCACACGGCGATGGGGAGCACCGGGACCTCGCTGGTCAAGGTGAGCCTGGCGATACCGGTCTTGCCCCGCATCGGTGTGAAGTCGGCGTTGGTGGTGACCGTCCCCTCCGGGTACACGAGCACGGAATCGCCGTCCTTCAACGCTTGGGCTGCAGCCTCCACCGGCGCGTGTGAGCCACTCCCCCGTTCCACGGGGATCTGCCTGGTTCGGTGGAGCAGGGTCCGCATGATGGGATTGCCGTACAGCTCGTTCTTGGCCAGAAATCGAGGGCGCCGCCCGGACTTCACCAACATGTAACCGTGGGCCAGCGGATCCAGATAGGAGATGTGGTTGCAGGCGACCAAGAGGGGACCCTCACCGGGGATGTGCTCCCTGCCTTCGAATCGCCAGTTGAACCATAGGGCGATGACCGGACGGAGCGTCAGCTCGGCGAATCGGAACAAGGGTTCTGGTCTCGCCACACTGTCTCCTGCCCGCGGGGCGCGGCTATTCTAGGCTTGCCATGCGGGTCATCGCCGTTCCCGTGAAGCCGCTCGAGGAGGCCAAGCGTCGCCTGTCTCGCATCCTCTCGCCGGCAGAGCGCGCCGTCCTGAGCCTGGCCATGCTGGAAGACGTCCTGGACGCATGCCAGACGCAGGAGGGATGGGACGTGTGGGTGGTCTCCCGGGCAGAACCCGCTCTGGAGGTTGCCGCGCGAAGAGGAGCCCGGCCGCTCCTCGAGAGCGGCCGGTCATTGCTCGAGGCCATCGGTCAGGCGGAGCTCTCGATGCGCGGGCGGTGGAGCTCACTGGCGGTGGTCCTGGCCGATCTGCCATTCATCACTCCCCAGGGCCTGTCTCGCGCGCTTGCGCTGGGCAGCCAATCCGGCGTGGTCGCCGCTCCGGCCGAATCCGACGGCGGAACGAACCTCTTGCTTCGCCGGCCACCCACAGCCATCCCGGCCAGGTTCGGACGTTCTTCCTTCGCGCGGCATCGGGCCGAAGCCTATCGGCTGGGTGTGAGTTTCCGGGAAGCGCGCTTCCCCGAGCTCGGCTTCGATCTGGATCGGCCCGGGGACCCGCCCCACCAGGACGCGGGAGGTTTGCGTCGGGCTCGGCGTGGCCGAGAGACTTGGTGTGGTGGCCTGACCGCTCAACGGATGTGAAGGAGAGCTTGATGCCTCAAGGAACGATCAAGCATTACGACGTCGACCAGGGAACCGGCTCGGTGCTGATGGACGACCGCACCGAGGTCGTCATCGATCCGACATCCACCGAGGGCTCTGGCCACATCCGTTATCTCAGGATCGGCCAGCGGGTCGTGTTCGACCTCGCCGAGGAAGGCGGCCTCCAGGTGGCTCGGTCATTGAAGATCATCAGCTTCGCGTAACGCCGCCTCTCCTTACCGGCGGCGACGACGGCGGGCAACGGCGTCCTTCAGGGGCTTGCCCGGCCGGAACGCCGGCACATTCGTCGGCGGCAGCCGCATCGGACGGTCCGCCCAGATGTTCCTCGCCGTCCGCCTGGCCCGGGCCTGTCGGTGGAAGGTCCCGAACCCCGACAGCACGACCCGGTCGCCCCGGACCAAGGAGCGCGTCACCACTTCCATGAAGGCGTCCACGACCTGCGCCACCTCGGCAGCAGGAAGTCTGGTCTTCTCGGCGATCTCCTCCACGAGTTCCGTCTTGTTCACGGTCGCCTCCCCTTCCTCCCCGGGCTCACCCCGTCGGGTAACATCGAAGGCCGTTGGCCCGTGGGGTAACGGTAGCCCGACTGACTCTGGATCAGTTAGTCCTGGTTCGAATCCAGGCGGGCCAGCACAGCAAACGGCTCAATGGGCCGGCCCGAGACCCAGCTCTGCTCGAAGGTCCGCCGGAAGGGTCGCGATGCCCGCCTTGGTCACCTTGCGGGCCCCGACCAGCTTTCGGACCCGACTCCGGTTGGACTCGGACCAGTTGCTGCGAGGTCGGCGCGGGCTGAACCGAGTGACGTACTGTTCGTGGTCGATGCTCTTGATCTGCCCGTCGACCCATCCGTAGCAGAGCGCTTCCTCCACTGCCGACTCGTAGTCGAGCGAACGCTTGCCGGAGCCCTTCTTGAAACTGATCAGCCAGATCTCTCGCTTGGATCGATGGTGGCGGGCCAGCCAACCGCGCCAGGCCTTGCGGGTCGCGACCAGAAGAGTCTCGCCGACGTCCAGTGCTTCCCTCCTGTCCTGGGTGTCGATTTCGGCCGGCGTCGTTCGTCTTCAGGATGGAGCGAGCCGTCCTCGTCAGGATAGGCCTCCGAGCAAGCCGAGGGAAAAGGGAGGTCCGTTATGTCACTCGTGAGAAGCACGGTCCAGATCAACCGCCGGTCACAGGACGTGTGGCCCTAGGCTGCCGGGGAGGCGAACCGGGCGGGAAGAAGTCCCAGCTCGGGGTGCGCCACCTGGATCCGCCTCACGTAGAGCACGCTCGACACGATGCCCAGGGCCGTCACGGTGAGGTGGACGGGCGGCTCCAAGATCATCACCAGGCCCGGTGAGGCCGAGAGCGCCAGCAGGACCTGCTGTCCACCCATCAGCAGGAGCAGGACTCCCCACCCCACGGCCAGCATCCGGAAGACACTGGTTGCTCTGGGGTGCCCCCACCGTTCGGCCAGCCGGCGACGCCCTTCGTGCTGGTCCGAGGAGAGATGGAGAGCCATGGTCCTCGTCAAGGGCTTCCCGAGCAGCGCGGAGAGGGCGAAGGCCAGGCCCATCGCCGCGCTGGTCACCCCTCCCCTCGCCAGGATGAACACCGGCGAGTGCAGCCACGTGGCCAGCCCCACGGACAGTCCGGTCGAGGGGATGAACAGGAGGGCGAACCCGTTCGGCGCCCTCCCCCGAATCAGTCGGACGAGCGCGTCCACGCCAGGGACACACGACGCCGCAACCAGGGCGAGCAAGACGCCGAGAGAAGACCGCAGGGTGAAGTAGATGATGGTTGGCAGGACCACCCCTGGCAGCATGTTCGCGACCATCGACCGGATGTGGCCCTTGAATGGTTGATCGTCTGTCACGGGGGTCATGTACTTCCCTGGATCGGACTGGGCGAGCCCGCGGTTGACGCGCCAGCGGCCATCGTAGCCGTTCGGCTGGGATAATCAGGCCGCAAGGCCCGGTCCCATCGTCTAGTGGCCTAGGACACCACCCTCTCAAGGTGGAGACACGGGTTCGAACCCCGTTGGGACCACCTCGGAAAGCCTTCCCTCACTGATGACCGGGAAGGGAGGCTCGCGCCTCCCCTCCCGGCGACAGTTCTAGCTACTTGAACTGGAAGTACGCGGTCCTCGGGGCTCCCGGGGTAGGCACGACGGCATCCTTGAGGTTCAAGGTCATGGTCTTGCACGTCCCGGCGTAGGACTTCGGCGTGGACCAGTTGAACTGCCAGTTGCCGCTCCCCAGGTACTGCAGACCCGATGCCCCGGAATACGTCTCGATGACGTCGGATTGCCCGCTGCAAGTGCCACGGGGAGACGACGTGATGCTGACGAAGCTCGAGGTATCCGAGATCCCCACCCCGTTCGCATCCGTGAGGCGATACTTCACGCCCACGGTCTGGCCGGCCTTGGACAGGTTCACGATCGGCGGGTTGTCCACCGGCGCGAAGAACCCGCTGAACACGTACTGCACGCTGTACGTGCAGTGCGACGAGTTGCCCGCAAAGTCAACGGCATTGAAGATCGACTTCGTACCTACGGAACTCGTGTCGACGGTCCCAGTGAGAACGGACGCAGCCGTGTTCAATCCAGAGCCCGGCGTCGGATCCGAGGCGGTCGCGGTGAACGTCCCGCCCGCGCCGTTCAGGAAGAAGGGGCCCATTGCGGGACACGTGATCACGGGTGCCTTCGTGTCTATGTTGACGTCGAAGTGACCCGCGCTTCCCGCCGTACCGGTGTACGCCACCGTGTGCGGCCCCTCCCCGGAGACCGTGGCCGGGCTGTCGACCTGGGCACCGCCATCGACCGACAGCTTGAAGGTCTCGGTGCCACCGTTGCTGCTGACGTACGCCTTCAACGGCTGATCGGGGTCGTTGTACCAACCGAACCCGTTGGGGGTAATCAGGTTGTTCAGGTTGTCCTTGACCGAGGTCGTCACCGTGCCCGGAACTGGCGGTGGCGGAAGCGGAGTCCCGAATTCGGCCTTGAACGTACTGACGCTGGTGTTGCCTGCGTTGGTCACGAGCTGCCCGAAGTACTCGGCGACCTTGACCGTCGAGGTGTTCACCGAAGCGACCCAGGTGCAGGTCCCGCCGTCGCAGCGAGACAGGGTCATCAGCGTGCTCTGGAACGAGTCCGAACCGGTCAACCGGTAGGTGATGTAGGCGGCCGCCACGTCCTGGGCCCGGGTCGTGAGGGCGAAGCTGGCGGTCGCGCCGAGGTCCTGACCGCTCAGCGTGGAGATGACCGCAATCGTGTCGTCGCTGCTTGTGGAGAAGTACGCCCGAACCGTGGCGTTGGAGAACAGGAGCTGGGTCCCCGGCGTCTGGCCCGATTGGTCCGACACGAACTTGCCGCCGAACGCAACCACGGTGTCCCTTGAACCGTTGATCGTGTCCTGGTGCAGCGTGCTGACGAACCCGCTGGGGAACGTGGAGTCAATGACCCTTGGTTCGGGCTGGAACGATCCCGGAGCCAGCGCCGGCACGGAGAGCAGGGGGTTGAACGACAGCACCGAGGAGCGGGTGAACGACAGGATCAGAGCGCCGTGCAGCCTGCCGTTGCTCTGGTCGGCCTGCGTGACGTCCACCGGGGCCGTCACCGGCTGGATGGGCCGGAACTGCTCGGCCACCACGCCTGCGCTCGGGTTCGGGCCCTTGTAGTACGAGCCGTTTGCCGTATCCACCCGGTCGCCGTAGAGGTTTCCCGAGTAAGCGATGTTGTCGACCTTGAGATTGGTGTCGGCGTCGGTCGTCAGCGTGGGCGGGTTGGGCGGAGTGGTCGTTCTCGCCACGGTACCGGTCGCTCCGATGACGTACATGGGGAGGCCGTACATGCTGTACTCCTCCACGGACTTCGCGTCGAAGACTCCCCATGCCCCGAGGGTCGCGTAGTACTGCTGCTTCGCGTTGGCCACGGCCTGTCCCACGGACATGGTTCCATTCACGCCCTGGGTCATGAGGAGCGTGAGCTTCTCCGAGTACGCCGTGACGTTCGTGTCTCCATAGCCGAACCCGGTGTTGCCGGCGAAGAGGCCGTTCTTCTGGGCGAACGCCTGGGCCCAGTCCTGCGACCGGGGGTCGCTCCCCGTGATCCAAACGTCCGACAGGGACAGGCCGGCGTGGCATCCCATAGAGAAGGCGAGGGTCCCGGTCGATGTCCGCATCGGTGATCGCGGAATTGGAGTTGAAGGTGCCGGCAGGTTCCAATCGATACTGGTCCGCATGAGCATCGAGCGACGCGATTCCCGGACCAGCGCTGATGCCGTCGGCGATGTTCTGCTCTGTCCAGGTGTCGTTGATGAGCGGCCCATAGGGATTGGGTCCGTTCTTCCGAGACCCACACCCCGCGCCGCAGTAGGGAGAAGTCTTGAGGACGTTGTCCTTCGCCGTGGCGCTGTCCGCGAAGAAGTCATAGCCGGTGGTGAACCGGGTGCTGGGGTCAAGGATCCCCTTCGAGCTCTTGTACTGGGAGATGGCGTTGGCGATGTCCGTGGGCGTCTCCACCAACCTCCCGCCCGCCACGCTCGGCGGATACACGTTCGTGCTCAGCCAGGGAACGGGCTGGAAGGAGAAGTACGGGTCGTCCGACAGGTAGTTCCCCAGCAGGAGCGACCGAGAGACCGGGTTGTCCTTCGTGTTGAACTGCACGTTCGCCGCTTCCGCGCTCTCGTTGCCGAGGTTGACGAGCTCCTGGATGGAGGCTGAGGGCAGAACGGCGTGAGAGCCGACCAGGACGATGTGCCTCAGGTTCGGAAGCCCGTGAGTGCTGTTGCGATATGAATCCACGAGGCCATTGATCGCCCGGACCACATCGTTGGCCTTGTCGGGCGAGCAGTAATCGGCATACCAGGCGGAGTATGCGGCGGCGACGTTGGGATCGTTCTCGACCGACAGCACGAGGCCGTGCACGTTGTCGGTGAAGGTGATCGGGTTGAGGAACGTTGGATCGTTGAGCGCGGCCAGCACCGTCGTTTCGCCGATCGCTCCGTAGAACCTCCCTATCGCTCTGAGGTTCACGATGAAGAGCGTCTGCGTGTCGGAAAGGTCCAAGCTCGTGGGGGGAAGGGGCGGCCCGTTGTCCACACCACCGGGCTCCGCGGGCACGCTGACGCAGGACAGCGATGCAGGAACCGGGCTCAACTTGAAGCTGAGCAGCGCCGCCTGAGTCGGGTTGAAGTTGTTGTTGTACGTGGAGAACTGGACGGTGATGCCGTGGCCGACGTCGCCCGGCTGCACCACGGTGCAGGCGAATTCGTTGCCCTGTCCCCGGCTGGTCGAGTAGCCGCGGCTCGTCGAGTAGCCGCGGATGGCCACCGTGTTGTCCTGGGCCTGGGGGACGTCCTGGAGCGTCTGCGGGTCGAGGACCGTCCCCGGGGGCACGCACTCGCCGTCGTCGCCGAGCGGTCCGTGCCCAACGGGGCCGTGGCCGACCGGGCCGTGCCCGACGGGGGCGCCTCGGAGGCTGGAAACATCGGCGTTGCCATACAGGACGATGTCGTAGTCGGCTCCGGTCGGCATGTGGCTCGCCGACACCCGGACCGTCCGACCGACGTCATCGGTGGAGGCGATCGGCAGGTTGAAGTAGTCGGTGTCGATCCCGGTGGGGAGCACGTCGGTGTACAGGGTGTCTCCTGACACCGTCGTGGCCGAGCCCACCGATCCGCTGGGGAAGTTGTCGGTGGTCGTGACCGGCGCGGAGTTGGGGACGGAAGCCGTGACGCTCCCGGCGTCCACCGTTAGCGAGGTGGTGAACGTGCCGAGCTTATCGCCGGGTTCGGCCTTGAGCGTCAGCGCGACGTTCTTCACCGTGTCGCTCGGGCCGCACGGCCCGCTGGGAGGAGCCGAGGTCGGCACCGCCCACACCAGGCTTCCGCCGTTCGAAGTCGGCTCGCCGGCGGCGATCGGCGATCCTCCGCCGAAGGAGAACTGCGGGGAGCCGGCCACGTAGCGGAACCCGCTGGCCAGGGTGAGGGAGAACTGCGTCCCCGACTGGACCGGGCAGGCGATGTCGGCGGCGGCCGTGTAGGTCACCTCGTGGGCGGGGTCGAACGGGGCCGCTTGGACGATGTCGTTCAGCGATGCATTCTCGAAGGGGAAGTTCGTCACGTCGATGATCCCGGGCATCAGCCCGCCGAGGGTCAAGGATGTGACCCCGGGATCAGTGGATCCGAGCAGATCGCTGACCTTCGCGCTCAAGGGGATGTGCCCGGCATCCTGGACCTGGGACAGCGTCTTGGAAGCATCGGTGCACATGGCGTTCCCGTCGCAGACGGTGGACGGTACGTTGGTGATCTTCACGTCCTTCACGCTGGTAAGCGACAGGTCGATGTTGGTGAGCCCCATGGTGCCCAGGGGCGTGGTCGCAATCGCGTTCTTCTTGTCGTACAGGTTGATGCCGGTGATCGGGAGCGTGGTGATCGACGTGCCTCCCAGCTCGACCTCCGCTAGCACGTTGCTCCCGGTGAAACCGTTCGGAGGGGTGAGACCC
>VAYC01000194.1:11305-12735 GCA_005885025.1 Actinomycetota bacterium
AGAGGAACGAAGCCGGACTGATGCCACCGAACACCGTCGAACCGAGGTCCAGGTCTCCAACGTGAACGGTAGAGCTTCCTACCACCTGGGAGAGCTGCACGGTCTGGAAGGGCGCCGAGATCTGCGTTGAGAGGCCACTCAGCACATCCGTCCACGGGCCCGGGGGCTGGGCGATCGGAACGGAGGCGATGAGGATCGGCGGGACCTTCCCCAGCGGCAGGGCCGACAGGGGCGTGAACCGGAACGGCGAGTCGGGCCCGATGATCGGACCGTGTCCCACGGGTCCATGCCCCACCGGGCCGTGGCCCACGGGTCCATGCCCCACCGGGCCGTGGCCGACCGGGGCGGTGGCCAGCGCCGTCACAGCTTCGCTGTTGGCGGTCAGGCCCGCGTAGTTGATATCGGTCATCGACATCTTGCCGAAGCCGGCGCCGATCGTACTGGTGTCGACCTTCAGCGAGGCGTTCGCCACAGGCTGGGCTCCAGCCAGGCACTGGTTGCCGGATTGGGTCCCCGCGGTGAGGTTGTCCAGGAAGACGGCAGAGTCGAAGACGTGGTCGCCCTGGTCGAAGATGGAGAAGTACACGGAGTGCGAACCCGACGTGATCGGAGTCTGCGCGACGAGCAGCGGGGTGGCGCCGTCGTAGGTGGTCCCGGCCGCCTCGCCCGCCGACATGTGGGCGTAGCCGGTGCTGTTGATGCTGATCACGTTTCCATCGGGATCGAAGGCGAAGTTGTTGGTGGCGGTGATCGTGGAGCCGCTGGTGGTCCAGTTCGACGTATCGAGCTCGGCGATGAACGCGTCGTTGTACTGAGATCCGACGTACTCGGGGAATTCCTCGGACAGGAAGCGGAAGTTGGTCCTGAGGCACGTATAACCGCTCGGGACGGTGACGTCCACTTTCAGGGTCGTGACGTCGAACGCCGTGTTGCCTCGTCCGGCGGGAGTCGAGCCGTTGTCATTGGCGCCGCTGTTGGGGGCCGTGTTGTCGGTTGACTGGACCAGGTTGGCGTCCCCGGTCGTGAGCACGGCATAGGAGCTGCCATCGGTGGGGAAGGATGCCCGGGCCGTCCCCGAGTCTGCGGTCGCTGTGGGGGTGCCCAGCGGAGGCTTGTCCGAGAAGGTCGTGGCGTTCGTATTGATCGTCAAGGGGCTCCCGGTGGCCAGCATGGCGTTCGCCAGGTCGACCGCCGAGGCCCCCGTCGTGACGGCGGCGTTGGCCGGGGTGGCTATCCCCCCGATGGTCACGCCTATGACAGATAGTGAAACAATCAGAAACGTCAGTCGAGCACGAACAGACCTTCCACGGCCCATGAATACCCCCTCGTCGAACGCGGACGCCCCTGCCTCGCGGCAAAAAGGCCCCCCTGTATACCCTAGGGATCGAAGCCAGGGCAAGGGTGAAGGACACCTTTTCGGCGCTGACCCC
>VAYC01000195.1 GCA_005885025.1 Actinomycetota bacterium
CATGCGGGCCTTGGGGTCGCGATAGATCCTGATGAACTCGCCGGCCGCGGCGGTGTACGCGAACGAGGGCAGTCGGTCCGGTTCGGCGAACAGTCGACGGATCAGCACCTGCATCCATCGCTCCCGGAGGGGGAAGGGGATGGTCCCGACTCTGGCCGGGAAGACCCGCGTGAAGCCCATCAGGTAGCGCCAGCGGAACCCCGGGACCGACGGGCCGAGCACGGCCAGGGCCGCCACCCGGTCAGGCGAGCGCATGG
>VAYC01000196.1 GCA_005885025.1 Actinomycetota bacterium
GAGGACGCGGGCATAGAACCGGGGCGTGTACTCAGCCCGCGGCTTGTCGGAGGCGCCGTGCCCCGGGAGGTCCGGGATGATCAGGCGGTGTCGCTCGGACAGTGGGCCCAGCACTGGGAGCCAGGTGATCTTGGTCCCTCCCAGCCCGTGCAGGAGCAGCACGGGGTCACCCCGGCCGAGCACGTAGGAAGAGAGCCGGAGCCCGTTGGCCCTGACCTCCACCTGGTCGAGGTCGGCCGGGCGCCGACGCCGGCGATACGGTCGGAACAGGGTCTGCAGCCGCACGGCGAGGTCGAGGTTGCCGGTGGCCCGAAGGCGACGTTCCAGGAACGCCTGCCCTCCGGTGATCAGCCCCTCGTCGATGGCGAGCCACGTCCGTGGCTCGGTGGCGACGACGGCATGGGGCGAAGCCGCGGAGCCCTCTCGAACCGTGCACGCCCCGTCGGCCACGGCGATGGCGAACCGCTGGCTCCCCACCCGAAGCTCCCATTCGGCGGACAGGCCGTCGCAGGACTCGTGCCGGAACCGCCTGGGCAGGCCGCGGACCCGCGCCCGAACCAGCTCCGGGCTGGGCGCGGCCCGGCCCGCTTGGGTGGCCATCGAGCCAGAATGTACCGCGAGGCAGAGCTGCAAAACGAGCCGTTCCGTAATATTGAGGTTGGCCCGCTCACCGAATAACCTTGCCGCGCTCCCTACCAGAACGGAAGCGGCCCATGTCCATGAAGAATCCGGTCGGACAGAGGAACCTGGTCCTGATCCTGGCCCGCGATCTCGCGGACAAGCTGGCCTCTGCCGCGTTCATCGTGGACCACGAGGGCACCCTCGTCTACTTCAACGAGCGGTGCGCCGAGATCCTGGACATGACCTTCGCCGAGGCCGGGCCCATGCCCATGGAGGTGTGGAGCAAGGACTTCTTCCCCTCCGACCTCGAGGGCCGGCCCATCGCTGCCGAGGAGGCTCCGCTGGCGGCGGCCCTCCGCCACGAGAAGCCGATGCACCGGACCATGCGGATCCAGACCGTCCGGGGGAAACCGCGAGACATCGCGGTCACCGCCCTCCCGCTGTTCGCCCATGCCGACGAGGTCGTCGGAGCCATGGCGCTCTTCTGGGAGCACGAGGCGACCGGAGGGCGGGCCTAGTGCGGGCGAAGATCTGGGGGTGCCGCGGCTCCCTCGCCGCGCCCGGGCCCGAGACCGTTCGGTACGGGGGAAACACGTCCTGCGTGGAGGTTCGGCCGTCCGACGACCGGCTGCTGGTGATCGACGCGGGCACGGGGATCCGGAACCTCGGGGTTGGCCTGGGTCGCGACTATCCCGCCCGCATCGACATCCTGCTGACGCATCTCCACCTCGACCACATCGAGGGCCTCGGGTTCTTCACCCCGATCTGGGACCCGAACTGCGAGGTCCACCTCTGGGGGCCGGCATCGCCAGGGCACTCGCTCAGGGACCGCGTGGCCACCTACTTCTCCCCGCCACTGTTCCCGGTGCACATCGACGAGATCCCGGCCCACATGGTGTTCCACGACGTTCCGGAGAACGAATGGGAGCTGGGCCCCGCTCGGATCCGTGGCGAGCTCGTGAAGCACCCGGGGCCGACGCTCGGATACCGGGTGGAGGACGGGGGGAGGGTGCTCACCTACATCTCCGACCACGAGCCCGCCCTGGGGATCGACCTGGAAACAGTGCCCCCCGACTGGATCTCGGGCTACGCGATCGCCGAGCGGGCCGACGTGCTGCTGCACGACGCGCAGTACACCGAGGAGGAATACCCGCACCGGGTCGGCTGGGGACATTCCAGCATCGCCCACACCGTCACGTTCGGGCTCATCGCCAAGGTGCAGCGACTCCTGATGTTCCACCACGACCCGCTGCACTCGGACGCCCAGCTCGAGGCCATGCTGGTCCGGGCCCGAGAGCTGTGGGATCAGGACCGCGACGGCCTGGCGATCTCGTTCGAAGGCATGGAGATCGACATCAGCTGACCCTCACACGGGGATGTTTCCGTGATAGTCGATGGGTGGGCACTCCGCGATGAAGCGCTTAGCCACTGCTTTCGGAAACTGCGCCCTCGAATACCACCGATAACGAAAGGTCAGCCCAGGGCTCTCCTGGGAACGGCCCAGAGCAGCTAGGTTCGGACGAACTCCAGCTTGATAGTGCCCTGGATCTGCAGCTTCCCGCCGGGAGGCTGATCGGCCGGGTCGATGTGCGTGGCCCGGACCGTGAAGTCGAACGACCCCGACGTATTGCTCTTCACCAGCGAACGGCCCTGGATGTCTAGCCAAGCGGTCTGACTGAAGACCATTCGACCCTTCATCCAGTATGTAGGGTCAGTGCCTTTGGGCAGCCCCTTCGCAGGTAGTCCGGTCGCTGCGAGCGCCTTCCGCGTGCTGAGCGATACGTCGATGGGGAGGTCGGCTGTCGTCCATATGACCGCTGTGTTGACACCGCCAACCTCTTCGAACCGCAGCAGCTTGCTCGCGGTCGTGTAGCGGATCACTCCGGTGCCCATGGGGTTCGTCTGGTCGAACGTCACTGTCCACTGCTCGCCGACTGCTACGGGTCCGGTCGGGAGGATCGGCGTGACCTGGTCGGATCCGGGAATTCCTGGGCCGGAGTCGGTCTTCCCCGAGGTGGTCCCGAACCCGACCTGCGCCAAGACGTGACCATCCGCCGCCACGCGGAGATGGAAGGACTGCGGGGGCTGAGAAGACTGCCTGCCGTTCGTCACCCGGGCGACATGCCCGGTCTTGACCGTAATCGTGGCTACTCCCTTTTTGTCGACCGAGTTCACGTGCCACGACGAAGTCCCGGTCAACTGTCCGGTGACGGGGGCGGCGATCCCCTTTGCCGTGGCTCGACCAGCAACGGACATGGTGAAGTTGTAGCTCACGGACTGGCCATTGGTGAAGGTGAGCGCCAACGCGATCTTCTGAGACGGCGCTTTCCCCTTGCCATGCCCGATGAAGTGGAAGGCGCCGACTACGACAAGGACCAGAGCCAACGCGCCCGCAACAACGGCGACGAGCCGCTTGCCTTGCGGAAGCCGCGGAAGGGACGGTCCTCCACTGCCCTTCTTGGAGCCCGCGGACCATGCTTCGGCCAGCGGCATGCTGGTCCGCGGAAGCGTCGAGACTGGCGGCGGTGGAGGCGTTCCCGGCGGACTTTGCTGCGGGAAGGATTGCATGGCATCCGCTCTCTCGGCACGCCCGGACTGTCGCTTGAGGCCGACCGGATAGACTCCACCCGACGTGCTGCTCGAGAACAAACGGCTGGTCGTCACCGGCGTGCTCACGCCGCAGAGCATCGCCTTCAGCGTGGCTCGGATCGCGCAGGAACAGGGAGCGCGGATCGTTCTCACGAGCTTCGGGAAGGCCATGGGCCTGACGG
>VAYC01000191.1 GCA_005885025.1 Actinomycetota bacterium
CTGGTCGGCGGTCTCCCAGTACAGCATCGTCTCGTACAGCCGTCGTCCCATGAGGTGGACGCCGACCCCTCGTATCTCGTCGATCCAGAAGCGAAAGACCTTCTCGTCGGGCGCCGTCCAGTTGAAGCCGCCGTCCGGCCCGACGATGTAGCCGTCGAGCGAGACGCCCATCGAATAGGTCACGCTGCGCATCAGAAGTCCTCCTCGGTAACGGGTTCCACAGTACGACCGCCGGACGCCGCAGGACTCATCGCGGCTCGCGGGATCCCCTGGGCTAGGCTAGACGCTGACGCTGGCAGATGACTGGTGACGTGACCGCGTCCCGCCCGACGAGGATGTCCCGTGGGTGACCACGCTCTCAACGATCTTGCTGGAATGTCACCAACAAGGGGGCTGTGACCTGCAGCTTTGGTTGTGGGCGCTGGTGGTTTCGAACCACCGACCTCCGCCTTGTAAGGGCGGCGCTCTACCGCTGAGCTAAGCGCCCCTCGTCCGGCTTCCCGGCGCGGGCCTGGCCGCACTGCCGGCAGATGACTTCACCGAGCATGATCGACAACCTGGTGCTGCCGCAGGTCTCGCATCGGTCAAGGGCGTCGGTCCAGTCCGGTCGCTCGATCTGACAGATGGGGCATATCAGGACCTGCCGTCCCTCCAACACCCCTCGGCTCCAGGGCCGCTCCTTCTTGTCCGGGTCATAGGTCGGCCGGCCGCACAGGACGCATCCGGTCCGCGCTGAGGGGCTCTCCAACCCGCTCACGACACGATGGTATAGCGTCCCCGTTATTGCGAAGCATCGGTTGTGCATTTTGACGCCAATCGGCTAATTCTGTGACTTGCTGGCACTTGCTGGATAGGCAGCCAATCCAAGCGCGTAGGATTCGGGAGTCCGGGCTGAGGGGAGCGTGTGGACTTCCGAGTCGAACCTGAGGCGGACTCGCCACGAACGTTCCACCTCTTCGGCTAGCTCGACCTGGCCAGTTCACCCATCTTGGTGGACGTCGTCCTCCCGGCGGCCCGCGAGGAGGGCGACATCCGACTCGACCTGAAGGAACTGGCGTTCATCGATTCGAGCGGGATCCGAGCCTTCTTGATCTTGGCTGAGGAACTGGGAACCGGAGGACGCCTGATCCTGGCCAGTGCCGCCCCCTCCGTGGAGAACACGCTGCAGTTGGTCGGGATCGAGCGGGCCAACAACATCGAGCTCGAGGACCCGTCCGACCGCTGACCCTGGCGGGCCTGGCCTGATCGGTCCACTGCCTCACCCCTCTCAAGGGTTCGGCCGCAGGGTCCGATTCTCACGTAGGAAGCAATCGGCAGAGACGCTGCCAGCGAGGCCTACCCGGACGAAGGCGTCCAATCTGTGAGCAACCGAAAGATCAGGGTGTTCCTGGTCGACGATCACGAGCTCATTCGGCGCGGGCTTCGCGATTGCATGGAGGCCGAGCAGGACCTCGTGGTGGTTGGCGAGGCCGGCACGGCCGGAGAAGCCGCCAGGTTGATCCCGGCGATCATGCCTGAGGTGGTCGTGCTGGACGTCCGCCTCCCCGACGGGAACGGGATCGAGGTGTGCCGGGACCTCCGCTCACTCCACCCCGAGATCCGGTTCCTGATCCTCACGACGTTCAGCGACGACGAGGCCCTGTTCGACGCCATCGTAGCCGGAGCTGACGGATACGTCCTCAAGGACACGAGGGGAGCCAACCTGATCGAGTCCATCCGCCGGGTGGCCGAAGGGCAGTCGCTCTTGGACCCCGCCGTCACGAAACACGTCCTCGCCCGGCTCCGCCGATTCCACGAGGCGGCGGACCAGCTCTCCGTCCTGACGAAGCAGGAACGCGAGATCCTCGATCTCATCGGCAGGGGGATGACGAACCGCCAGATCGCCGCGGAGATGCACCTGGCCGAAAAGACCGTCAAGAATTACGTCTCGTGCCTGCTCTCCAAGCTGGGGATGAGCCACCGTACCGAGGCGGCCATCTACATCACCCGACTGAACTCGGCAACGATGCGGTTCGACTGATCGGTTCGGGACTTTAGTCCCGAGGAACTGCTGACCAAGGCCTCTAGGCCTGCCTAGTCAGAAATGCCGATCATCCGAGTGATCCCACCATGGCATTCCCAACCGGCCAAGCGAGCGACAGAGAACTCCTCGCGACTCCTTCCACGTCCTCCCGGGGCCGCCAGACTCCGATCCGAGTCCTGGTCGCCGACGACGAACCGAAGGTTCGTGAGGCCCTGGCCGACCTCATCAACGAGGAGCCCACCCTGCAACTGGTCGGCGTCGCCGAGGACGCGGACGAGGCCATCCTGATGGCCGACGCGCAGCCCCCCGACGTGGCCGTCCTCGACGTGGCGATGCCGAAGGGGGGCGGGCCCAAGGCCGCTCGGGAGATCAGGATCCGCCATCCCGAGACCCGATTGCTCGCCTTCTCCGCCTACGAAGATGGAGCCAGTGTGCAGGCGATGCTGGGCGAGGGAGTCGCCGGCTACGTGTTGAAAGGGACTCCCGTGGAGGAGATCCTCGACGCGATCCACCGGAGCGCCAAGGGCGACGCCACGCTCTCTCAGGATGTCACCACCGATGTCGTGGCCGCGCTCGGTGAGCACCTCAAGCAGGAGCGGGCGGCGACCAGGCACTGGGAACAGTGGAGAGAACGCATCCAGCACACGATCGACGAGAGCGCCTTCGCGGTCCTCTTCCAGCCGATCGTGCACCTCGCGACCGAAGTCGTGGCCGGGTTCGAGGCGGTCGCTCGGTTCACCCTGGAACCCGAACGGTCCACGGAAGCATGGTTCACCGAAGCCGTCTCGGTGGGGCTCGTCAAGGATCTGGAGCTGGCAACCGCTCGCGCCGCCCTGGGTTCCCTCGAGCGACTGGCGGTCGGTTCGTACCTTTCGATCAACCTCTCACCCGAGACCGCGTCCTCCCCGGAGTTTCGAGACCTCCTCATCGAAGTGGATCACGATCGCCTGGTGGTCGAGATGACGGAGCACACGCCGATCGAGGACTACCCGAAGCTCAATGCGGCCGTTCACGACCTGAGGTGGAGAGGTGTCCGGCTGGCCATCGACGACGTGGGCGCCGGATTCGCCAGCCTGCGGCACATCCTCGAGCTGTCGCCCGACTTCATCAAGCTCGATGTCACGCTGACGCGAGACATCGATCGTGAGGAGCCCCGGCGCATCCTGGCCGGCGCCCTCACGGCCTTCGCCAAGGCGATCGGAACCGAGATCGTTGCCGAGGGGATCCAGACCGAACAGGAGCTCGCCGTCCTCCGGTCGCTGGGCGTGACGTTCGGCCAGGGCTTCTACCTCGGGGTGCCCGGACCTCTTCCTGTCTGACAAGGAGCTGGTGACGCGATGAAGCAGTGGGAACTGCGTGGCGTGACCGTGGATCGGTGGGGCTTCCCGATGTCGACTTCGTCCACCCCTTCTTCAGTGAAAAGGAAGGGCGAAGAACCTTCGCGCGAGACTCGTGGGGCTCAGGTGGAGAGCACTCCTCGAACGGCTCGGTCCGACGAAGATGCACGGCACAGCGAGCGATGAGCATCGTCGAAGGGTTTCGGCCCTCGGCCCCCGTCGCGGGCGCCCCCTCGCGCCTCTGCTCCGGCGCCGGCCTGGCAAGGTTGAGGGCGGAGGCGCGGCTGATCCGCCGGTATCCGCGTGAGTACCGGCGTGTGCTTCCCATCGAGGGCCACGTCGGCGCGATCCAGCACTTGGTGCGAAGCCACCGCCGCCACTACGACGGCTACTTGCTGGAGGCGTTGATCGAGCACGATCGGCTCTTCCGGCGGCCCAACGGCCAGGCGAGTTCAAGCGCCGACACTGCGACCTCGCGGATCCCCGCCGGGCCGGCTGATGCGAGGCTGAGCGTCAGGGGTTGACGCGAACTGCCACCTCGTGTCCATCGCCCTGGATCGAGCGAAAGCGCACGGTCGCCTCGCCTGCAGCCACCGCTCGGATGATGAACACCATGGCGCGAGGCGGCGGAGGCGACGCAGGATCCTCTTCGTCCTCCTCGTATGGGCGCGACGTCCACATCTTCCGTACATCCACCGCCGAGTCCATCCCGTCGATGTCGAACGTCCAGTCGGCGGCGCCACCGTGCGGCGTCAGCCGCACGGCGTGCTCCTGCCCGACTCGGAGCACGATCGATTCGTCCACTCCATCTCCCCCGAACCGCCGAGATGTCTTCCGATGAATCGCCAGGCCGAACAGGCCCTATGAGTCGGACTCGAAGTACGGCTTTCGGCACACTAGGAACCACCCGCCCCCTGGGGGTTGGGTCCCCTGCTCGCGCTGGCGGCCGCCCGCTCGGGCGCGACCGTCGCCTCAACGCCCTCGGGCCGGGGGCGACGCGCTAGCTCGTAGACGTCCCCGCCGTCGATCGTCTCCTGCTCGATCAGCAGGTTCGTGACCTTGCTCAGCACGTCGCGGTGCTCCTCGAGGATGCTGGCGGCACGCTCGTCGGCCTCCTTGAGCAGCCGCGAGACCTCCTCGTCGATGAGCGCCTGCGTCGCCTCGGCGTAGTCGCGGGACCGGACCTCCTGGGTCCCCAGGTACATGGGCCCGCCGCCGCCGAATCCGACCGGGCCCAGGCGCGTACTCATTCCGAACTCTCGCACCATCCGGATCGCCAACTGGGTCGCGCTGGCCAGGTCGTTGGCCGCGCCGCTCGAAACCTCGCCGAGCACCAGCCGCTCCGCGGCCCGGCCGCCCATCCGGATGGCCAGCGAGTCGAGCAGGTAGCTCTCTGGATAGAGGTGTCGTTCGTCCACAGGGAGCTGCTCCGTCACTCCGAGGGCCTGCCCTGCCGGCAGGATGGTCACCCTGGCAACCGGGTCCGCGTGCTCGGAGTAAACGGCGACCAGAGCA
>VAYC01000192.1 GCA_005885025.1 Actinomycetota bacterium
CGACGAGTCGGCGGGGACCATGACGCTGGCCCAGGCCACCGCACACTCCGTGAACACCATCTTCGCCCAGGTGGTCACCAAGGTGGGACCGGCCAAGGTGGCGGCAGTCGCTCGCGCTATGGGGATCGAATCGCCGCTGAAGACAGTGTGCTCGATCACGCTCGGCGTGAACGCGGTCTCTCCCCTGGACATGGCTGACGCGTACGCCACGCTCGCCGCTCGCGGGATCCACCACCCTCCTCAGTTCATCCAGACGGTCCGCTCGGCGTCGGGGAAGGTCCTGTTCCAGCTCGGCCGGAAGGGCCGGCGCGCGCTGCCCCAGCGGGTCGCGGACCTCGAGACGCTGGCGCTGCGCGGGGTCATCACGGGAGGAACGGGGGTCGCGGCGAACATCGGCCGCCCCGCCGCAGGAAAGACCGGGACCGGCCAGAACTTCCAGGACGCGTGGTTCTGCGGCTACGTGCCCCAGCTCACGACCTGCGTGTGGGTCGGGTATCCGCGAGCCGAGATCCCGATGCGCAACGTCGAAGGCTTCCCCGAAGTGTTCGGCGGTTCGCTCCCCGCCGAGATCTGGCACGGGTTCATGTCATCGGTGCTGGCGAGGGTGCCGGTTCGCAACTTCGCCGGCGTCGCCGGCGGCCCGGCCCCGGCACCACTGGCCCCCGCCCCGACGAGCTCCCCGACCCCGACCTCACCGCCGGTGCCGTCTCCCTCGCCCTCCCACAAGCCCCACCACCGGGGTCATGGATAAGGGCGGTCTCACGTGAGGGCCGGCGGCCGTCTAAGCAGTCAGCGCGACCACGATCGCCTTTCCGTAGGTGAAGAAGGGGTCGCCCGCGGCGTTGGTCCCGAGCTCTGGGGGGACCGCTCGCAGTTCGGTCTCCTCGTTCACGAGCCCCGTGCCGGCCAATTCGCGGGCGATGAAGTCACGCTCGGTGTCGATGTCTGGCGCGATGTGGTGGTTGGGTAAGAGCGTGGTCCGCTTGATCTCAACCCTGTCGTCCAGGCTGGCCGTCGCCAGCCAGATGGGCGTCCCGTCGTCCAGCGAGTACCCGGACGACCAGATCCGGATGTGATGCCGCTGGCGGATGGAGCCGGCCACGACGGCTTTCTCGAACGAGAGGTCCTGGGGACGGCCCGCCAGGAAGGCCGGGGTGACCGGCGCGGCTGGGTAGGGGTGGTTGCGAAGGCCGGCCGAGTACACACGCAGGAGCGTGTGGAGGTTGACGGGGTCGGCCTGTGACCAGCCGGCAGAGGCGAATGCCTCCTGTATCCGCTGTTTGGTCCCTACGAAGATGAGCCCTACCGGCTCCATCTTGCGCCCAGTCAAGGTCTCGCTGTACAGGGGGAAGCGGTGAAGCGTTGACTCGCTCACCTCCGCCGAGTTCAGCTGGATCGCCGGCAGGGGGAGAAGGACCGGCGCATGCCGTGGGTGCGTCCACGCGCCCGCCCCAGCCAATCCCACCAGTGCCACCAGGACAAGCCACAGAGCCGCTCGGATCGCCCGGTTCGGCCTGGCCCGGAACAGCAGCATCCCCTCGCGAAGGCCCACCCACGTCGCCGCCCCGGCCGCCACAGCCAGCCCAAGCACCGATCCGGCCAGGACGTCGCTGGTCCAGTGAAAGCCCAAGACCACGCGGCTGTAACCGACGCCAATGATGGCAATCCCCGCCGCCAGCGCGATCGCGATGTGGGTCCGTAGCCTTCTCGTCGCTCCGATGCCCAGGTAGGCGAGGTAGGCGAACGCACCGGCTGCCCCGGCTGCGTGTCCCGATGGGAAGCTGAAGCTTCCCGGCAGCGCGGAGGCGCCGACGTTTGGCCGGGGCCGGCGAAGCAGGATCCGCCCGATGTCGGAGGCGAGCGGCGCGACCACCAAGATGATCACCGTGCCGATGAGCGGCCGAAGGGCCGGCCTTCGGACCCAGATGATGGCAAAGATGATGATCGCGACGGGGATTCGGAAGGTGGCCCCGCCGAGCAACGTGAAGAAGGTGGCGGCGCGTACCCGTGCGCCGCGGTGCAGGAGGTCGGAGAGATTAGCCAGCCGAACATCCGCCTCGGCCAGCGCGCCGTGGTGCAGAACCTGCGTGGTGATGGAGCCAAACCCGAGCAGGAGCAGCACAGTGGTGGTGACCCCGGCGGTGAGGTACAGCCCGGACGGCGAGTCTCGGCTGAGACGCCTCCGAAGGAAGCTCGCCGGACCGTGAAGCCATCGTCCTAGCCTGGATAGGTAGGGGTTGGCAGTGAACGCCTCACTCAAGGACCCCGCGATGGAGCGCGCGATTGGTGCGATCTGTCCGCCGTAGGTGCGGAAGAGATGGACGAGCCATGCCGCACCCAGGACAACCGCCAGCAGCAGCAGGACGCCCAGCGCGCCAGGTAACCCGAAGAGATCGAACGCCTCATAGAGCGCGCGGAAGAGGGGGAAGGCCACGATCAGACCCAGGGCCATGAGCACGCCGGTGAGCCATCGTCGACGGGGCCCCGTTCGTCGGACCGTTGGCTCGCTCACCAGCCAAGCATAGGGACCGGTGAGGTGGCGGCCTCATCGGAGGCCCCTGGGCAAACAGATCGGCTTCGTTTGATGCGATCCCTATCCATGGACTCGCGCCGTTAGCGTTTGGCCGCGTAAGCGCCGTGGGCTAGGTCCTGGATCGCTGGTCGAACCCCCCCTTCAGACGCGCGTAGGTCTGGGCCAGCGCCTCGGGCAGCACCTTCGTCTCCCCGACCACCGGCATGAAGTTCGTGTCGCCGTTCCACCGAGGGACCACATGCCAGTGGAGGTGTCCGGGCACGCCGGCGCCCGCCACCCGGCCCAGGTTCATTCCCACGTTGAACCCGTCCGGGCTCGAGGCCTCCTTGAGCACGCGGATCGATCGCTGGAGCAGCTCAGCTGACGCCGCCAGCTCCTCCGATGTCAGCTCCTCGAGCTCCCCGACGTGCCGCAGCGGCGCCACCATGAGATGTCCGGGGTTGTATGGGAATGCGTTGAGGATGACGAAGGACGCGTCGCTTCGAACCAGGATGTAGGAGGCTTCATCGTCGCCGGCGGCGAGCTTCTGGCAGAAGAAGCAGCCCCCGCTCTCTCCTTCGGCCGTGGCCGTGTGGATGTACTCCATCCGCCAAGGAGCCCACAGTCGTTCCACGCCGGCTACGAGGTTGCAGACGTCGCGGCGGGCGTCCCCGCAAGCGTGGGGAGGTCGATGCCTTCCAGCGACCGGTCGGCCGCCTCCTTCGCCGCGGCCTCAAGGAACGCCTCGAAGGGCACGGCCCGGATCTCGTGCCCCGCGCGGTCCCGTACCGAGACCGTCCCGGCACCCATCTCCTTGTCCCCCATCACCAGGGTGTAGGGCACCTTCATGAGCTGGGCTCCCCGGATCTTCTTCTGGACGGTCTCCCGGCTCTCGTCCACCTCCGCCCGCAGTCCGCGCTCGCGGAGCCTCGATGCCAGGTCCCCGGCCGGCTCGGCGTGACGGTCGGCCACGGGCACGATCCGAACCTGCTCCGGAGAGAGCCACAGCGGGAACGCCCCCGCGTAGTGCTCGATCAGCACCCCGGTGAACCGCTCGATGGTCCCCAGGATGGCCCGGTGGATCATCACCGGCCGGTGGCGCTTGTTGTCCTCGCCCATGTACTCCATGTCGAACCGCTCGGGCAGCGCGAAGTCGCACTGGACGGTGGTGAGCTGCCACGGACGGCCGATGGCGTCCAAGAAGTCGAAGTCGACCTTGGGGCCGTAGAACGTTCCCTCGCCTTCGGCCACTTGCCACTCGAAGCCGCTTCGGTCCAGGGCAGTCTTCAGTGTGTCCGTGGCCCTCGCCCACATCGATTCGTCCCCGATGGCCATCCCCGGCTTGGTCGACAGGCGCACCAGAGGCGCGGAGAATCCGAACGGGCGGTACAGCTCGAGCGTCAGCTCGAAGACCCTGAGGATCTCTTCGACCAGCTGGTCCTCGCGACAGATGATGTGGGAGTCGTCCTGGGTCCCGCCGCGAACCCG
>VAYC01000225.1 GCA_005885025.1 Actinomycetota bacterium
GATCCCAACTATCCGGAAGCGCTGTACTTCAAAGGGGTCATCCTCCTGCGCGGCCTGCATCGGCCGGCTGACGCGGCCGTGGCCTTGCGCGCCTACCTCGACGCCGCACCCTTCGGCTCACACAGGAGCGAAGTGGAGACGTTGCTCAGAGAGGCCCAGGGATGAAGGTCAGGTCTGCGCCGGAACCGCATCGAGCGCGACGAGCAACGGTTCCGTGAACGACCGCCCCGACCGGAAGGTTCGCCATTCTCCGACCCGCCGGATGGACGCCGCCCCCACTCCAATGACCTGCCAGTTCGAACCGTCCCCGACCAGGGCGGTGTTCTCGTCGATCGCTACCAGTATCTGGTCCACGGGCACGGCGGCGACGAACATCGCCTGGAGTCCGGGCACGTAGGCGTCCAACGCGTCCCAGTGAGGCCCGAACTGGACCCCCGGGAACAACCGTAGACCGGGTTTCCAGATGTCGGGGTCGCCGCGCATGTTGGCGGCGCTGTCCACGGCGAGCTCGCCGAGGCACGCGATCCCCGCGCTGCATCCCGTGTAGGCCATCCCTCGGCGCACCGCCACCAGCGCTTCTCTCCAGAAGAGGGATCCTTTCAGCACGCCGGCCAGATAGGCAGGATTGCCGCCGGAGAAGTACACCATCGAGGCGGTGGCGAGCTTCGCCGCGACGTCGCGCCGGCCGGCATCCTCGGGGGTCTTGAGCGGCAGAACCTCGGCCGGGACGCCGAGCCTCGCGTAGTGCTCGCTTCCCATCTGGGCCCACCCGTCGAAGACGGCGTCACCCTCCGGGGCGCTTGCCGTCGGGAGGATCAACACCGTTCCGTCGCCGGTGGCCCTCCCCAGCAACCACCGGTCCACTGCTTCGGTCCACGGCTGGAACTCCCCGGAGCCGAGGAGAGCGATGGAGAGTGCTTGTTGCGGCGGCTCGCTCATCCCTTGACCGATGCGAGTCGGAAGAATTCGGCCTTGTTGGCCCGCCGGAAGTAATCCTGCCCGAACGCGTTCAGCATCCCCTCGACCTGGCTCACGTGCGCCTCGATCGCCCTCAACTTCTGGCTGAGGACGTCGGCGGGGAGCTCGAAGTCGATGGCGAGTTCGTCTTTTGGCGTGACGGGAGGGGTGCCTGGCTCCATGAAGACGTTGAACTGATTCAGTTGGGGCACGAACTCCTCCGCCCACTCAGGTGTCTGAGTCGCGTAGTACAGCCGCGACCCCGTGGGGGCGGCGCGTTCGAATGCCTTGGTCGTCCAGGCACACACGGCCTTGTGGTCCGTATGACCGGTCATCCCGTCCGGCCCGAACGTGAATACCGATCGCGGGGAAACCTCCTCCATGAGCGACCGGACTCGCCCAACCCCTTCCTCGGGGGGGACGCCCGTACACGTGCCGTCGTAGTAGTCGAGCCAGTGGTGCTCCGTCACCCCCAGGACCTGCAGTGAGGCCATCATCTCGGCTTCCCGAACCTTCCCCATCTCCGAGGTCGGCCACCGCTCCTCGTCCCAGGAACCCTCCTCGCCGCGGGTGGCCGTCACACACACCACTCGTTGGCCCCGCCGGACGGCATCCGCCATCAGGCCGGCGCTCAGGTAGACCTCGTCGTCCGGGTGCGCCCACACCCCGAGCATGGTTCCCTTCGGTGGCATCCTCGACGCGGTACCTCGATCCCGATCGGTCGTCACGTGACCTCGCAGCCTCGGCTTGGTGAAGCATGCTACGGGAACACCGGCGGAACGAACGCCTGCTCTTGGGGAGTGACTAACCGACCGTCGCCGGGAGCGCCGCGCCGGCGGTGGGGGCGATCTCCACCATTCGCTGGACGGCCCGAGCCGCCCGCACCCGCACCGTTTCCGGAACGGTCACCTCGAAGACTCCCTCCCGCAGCGACCGAAGCAGCTTGGCCGGCGTGATGCGCTTCATGTACTGGCAGACCGCGTACTCGTTGATCGCCTCGAACTCGGCCGCGGGATTTCCCTTCCGAAGCTGGTGCAGGATCCCGGTCTCCGTAGCCACCAGGAACTTCCCGGCGGATGAGGCCTGCGACTCCCGGACCATGCCCCCGGTGGACAGGATCTTGGTGCGATCGGACGGAAGGACGCCTTCTCCCAGCAGATACATCGCGGCGGTGGAACAGCCGCATTCTGGATGGATGAGCAACTCTGCGTCTGGGTTCGCCTCGACCTTGGCCCGCATCTCCTGCGCCCCGATCCCCGCGTGGACGTGGCACTCGGCGAGCCACAGATGCAGCTTCCGCCCGGTCTGCCGCTCCACGTGGGCACCCAGGAACATGTCGGGGAGGAACAGGATCTCCCGGTCTTCGGGGATCGAGCGAACGACGTCCACGGCGTTTGAGGAGGTGCAGCAGATGTCGGACTCCGCCTTCACCTCGGCCGTGGTGTTCACGTACGCCACCACGACCGCCCCAGAATATTCCTCCTTCCAGCTCCTCACGTCCTCCGCCGTGATCGATGACGCCAACGAGCACCCGGCGTCGAGGTCAGGGATCAACACCGTCTTGTGCGGGGAGAGGATCTTCGCCGTCTCGGCCATGAAGTGGACGCCGCAGAACACGATGGTCTCGGCATCCGTGTCCGCGGCCTGTCGAGACAGCTGCAGCGAATCCCCCACGAAGTCGGCCACATCCTGGATCCAGGGCACCTGGTAGTTGTGGGCCAGGATGACCGCGCGGCGGTTGGCTGCCAGCCGGCGGACTTCCTCGGCCCACCGCTCGTACTCAATGGACATCGGTCACCTCGAGTGAGAGGTCCAGCGAGGGCGCGGAGTGGGTGATCCGACCCACGGAGATGACCCGCGCGCCCGCCTGTACCAACAATGGTACCGAATCCAACGTGATTCCTCCCGACACCTCCAGCCTCCGGGGGTCGCCGACGCGGGCCACCGCCTGCCGGACCAGCTCGGGCGAGGGGTTGTCGAGCAGGATCCGGTCCGCACCTGCCGCAAGGGCCTCCTGAAGCTCGTCCAGTGTCTCGACCTCGACCTCCACGGGCACCCCGGCGCGCCTCGCCGCTCGGACCGCCTTGCGCACCCCCCCCGTCACCCGCAGGTGGTTGTCCTTGATCAGGACCGCGTCGGACAAGGAGGCCCGATGGAGCGAGCCACCACCTGCCACCACCGCTTCACGCTCCAGCGTCCTGAGGCCGGGGGTGGTTTTGCGGGTGCACAGGACCTCCGCCGGGCGGGCAGCTTCCACGAACCTCCGGGTGAGGGTGGCCACGCCGGACAGGTGGCCCAGGAAGTTGATGGCCACCCGCTCGGCGCGGAGGACGGACCGCGCCGGCCCCTCGACGATTGCCACCACCTGTCCCCCCCGTATCCGCTCGCCGTCGCGGATCTTCCAAGCGACCTCGACCGAGCCCAAGCCGTCCTGCTCGGCCACGACCGCGAAAGCAGCCTGTGCGGCCTCCGTTCCCGCCAGGACGCCTTCGCCCTTGGCTCGCAGCTCGGCTCGGCACCGTGCGATCTCGGGCACGACGGAGGATGTGGTGAGGTCCCCAGTGGGGGAATCCTCCCGGAGCGCGCGTTCCACGACGTCTCGCACGCCGTTTTCGGTCGCTGCCATGCCGATCGAGTGTGGCAGGCGTCCCCGTTGCCCGCCAAAAGCGATTACGCGGGTAAGGGGTCTTCCGCCAGCAACCGAGTGAAGCTCTCGATCGCCGAGCCGACGCGAAACCCCAAACGTTCGTACAGTCTTTGCGGGTTCCCGTCCTTCTCGGCGAGCAGGAACACGTGGCGGTCGCCGCCTGTCAGGCTGGCCCGGATCGCCGCCGTCACCGTGGTGCTGGCCACGCCCCGCCGGCGAAAGGTCGGCATGGTCACCACGTTGTCGAGGTAGCCGACCCCTTCCAGTGAGAGCAGGCTGGCGTATCCGACTCGCTGACCGTCGAGGAGCCCAACGTAGAACCGCAACCCGGCCGGCATGAACACGTCGGCGGTTCGGGCGGTCATCTGGTCGAGCAGGTCCTCTGACTGCGCCGTCCCGAACTCGCGCAGGCTCTCCCGGTACCAATCCCAGAACGAGCGATCGGGCTGCGCGACCTCGAGGGTTCGGACCTTGCCCGGTCTGCCCGAGGGAGCCAGACGGTCGAGCACCATCACCACGTCGGGGTCCGGGCGCTCGCCCGTTCGCCGGTACTCCTCGAGGGCTGGACCTCCCGTCGACGTTTCCCAGAATTCCACGTGTTCGTAGGGCGCACCAGCCGCGCGCAGCGCCGGAGCCAGATCGGTCCGGATGTCGGCGGTGGAGAGTCCTTTGACCGGCTCCAGGACGGTGGCGTTGTTCGCGTCCCACACCAGCGGGTAGCGGCGGTCGGTGGCCACTGCGCCCCAAGGAGTGCGCGTCGTCCGCTGCCCGAGCTGGATCGAGGCGTACCAGAACCTCCGGACGAAATCCGGAAGGCTCACGAAGGACGGCGGTGAAACTCGGTGGCGGTGGCTTGGTCGCGCGGCCGGACCACGATCTCGTCGACATTGACGTGCGAGGGCCGGGTCACGGCCCACGCGATGCAATCCGCTACGTCCTCGGGGCCGAGCGGGGTGAGGCCTTCGTAGACCTTGCGGGCCCGGTCCAGGTCGCCCCGGAACCGGACCACGCTGAACTCGGTGCCGCCCACGAGCCCGGGGTTCACTTCCGTCACCCGGATCGGCTTGCCCAACAGCTCGAGGCGCAGCGTCTTGGCCAGCGCTCGCTCGGCGTGCTTCGCTCCCGTGTAGCCTGCGCCGCCTGCGTAAGGTTCGAACCCTGCGATGCTGCCCACGATCACCACGTGGCCGTCCCCGGATCGCTCCAGCGCCGGCAGGAAGGCCCGGGTCACTCTGGACGTTCCCAGGAAGTTCACCTCCCACATCCACCGCCACGCGTCCTCGTCGGCCTCGGCCACCGGCTCTCGGCCGACGGCGCCCCCGGCATTGTTGACCAGCACCCGCACGTCCGGAACCTGCGAGACGAAGGTTCGGACCGATTCGCCGTCCGATACGTCAAGTGATAGGGGGCGGCCACCGATCTCGCCTGCGATCTCTTCGAGCCGGTCGAGCCGCCTGGCCCCCAGGACGATTTCGAACCCCGCAGCCGCCAGCGCTCGCGCCGTGGCCGCACCGATCCCAGCCGACGCCCCCGTCACCACCGCCACCCCTCGATCGCTCACGCCGCGTCAGCTTATACAGGCCGTTCCCGGAGGTACGCTGGCGGGCATGCTCGAGTCCGACCCCGGGATCCGTGAACATCTCGAGGCCTTGATGCCGCCCGGGGGCCGGGCCCGGAGGCTGGTGGGCTGGGGGGTGCTCGCTTGGACCGGGATCGGCGGCGTCATCCTGCTGTGGGCCGCCGCTCACGTCCTCTCACCGATCGCCGGCGTGTTTCCTTACCTCGTGATGGCGGCCATGGTCGTGTTCGTGTTGAACCCGGCGGTGAGCAGGCTGACCGGCTTGGGACTGCCGCGCCGCCCCGCTGCAACCGTCGTGTTCGTCGCGGCGCTCGGTCTCACCGCCCTGGTGCTTTCGTTGCTGGTTCCCGTGTTCATCCACCAGGGCCAGCACCTCATCACCAGCTCGCCCCGCTTGATCGAGAAGGGCGGTGGCTTGTTCCAACGGCTGTCTCGCTCGAGCAATCCCCTGCTCCATGGGATCGGCTCCGCGGGGTCGACATGGATCCGGGACCACGCAGGCAACGCGCCCCGGGCGCTCCAGACGGCCACCGACGCGGGCCTCAAGCTGGCCCATGCCGGGCTGATCCTGATCGTGGGAGGGTTCCTCGGCTTCCTGCTCCTGTTGTCTCTCCCGGAGACGGCGCGCGGGGTGGCCGCGATGATTCCTCCGTCCGGCCGGGATCGCCTGGCGGGCCCTCTGGCCGAGGTTCGTCGCATCGTGGCCGGGTTCGTGCGGGCCCGGCTGATCGTCTCCGCGGCCGTCGGGGTCGTCGCGACGATCGGGCTGTGGGCCATCCACATGCCGTTCTGGCTGCTGCTCGGGGTGATCGTAGGGGTGGCCAACCTCATCCCCATGCTCGGCTCGTGGATCGGCGGCATCCCGGTGGCGCTGGTGGCACTGGTGACGAAGCCGCCGTCCTACCTCCTGATCGTGATCCCGATCATCGTGCTGGCCCACCTGATCGACGGCTGGATCCTCTCCCCGATCGTCCTTCGGGAGACGACCGACCTCCATCCCGTGGTGATCCTGCTGGCCGTGCTGGTGGGCGCCGAGCTGCTGGGGTTCTGGGGGATCCTGGCGGCGATCCCGGTGGCGGGGGTCATCGGCTTCCTGCTGCGCGAGTGGGTGGTCCCGCGCCTCGCCGGCACCCTGCAGCCCGACGTGCTCCCGACAGGGAGCGAGCCGCCCGTGGACGAACCGGGATAGATCGGTGTGCCGGGCGCTGAAGGTGCTCTGCGCGGCCGCGGACCGTTCACGCCTGGCCGAGCTGAAGCGTGCGGCCGCCGTGGGGACCCACTGGGAGCTGGTGGGGGGAGCCTCCTCGGTGCCGGAGCTCGAGCAACAGATCGCGGAGTTGCCCGACGTGGTGGTCGTGGACGCTGGCCTGGGCGAGCAGGCGGTCGACTCGGTACGCGGCGCCGGCAGGCCTGCCCGCCTCGTGGCCGTCGGCCGACTGACGGGGGCCGACGCCGAGGCCGCCGAGGTCGAGGAAGTCCGCGCAGCGATCCTGGGGCTTCCTCACCCCGGCGGACCCGTGCGGATGTGACTGGCCAGTCGTGGAGAGTTCGTGCTGCGGGCTGGGCGGAGCATACCCAGGGGTACCATGAAGCCGTGCCCAACCGCATCCTTCTCGCCTGGCCACGGGGCTACTGTGCCGGAGTGGAGCGGGCCGTGGACACGGTCGAGCGGGCCCTGCGCATCTACGGTCCCCCCGTATACGTCCGCAAGCAGATCGTGCACAACATCCACGTCGTCCATGACCTCGAGGCGAAGGGTGCCGTGTTCGTGGAGGACGAACGCGACGTCCCCGAGGGCGCGGTGCTCATCCTGTCGGCCCACGGCGTTGCCCCGGAGGTCTACGAGCATTCGGCCAGCCGCCAGCTGTCCGTGATCGACGCCACCTGTCCGCTGGTCACCAAGGTCCATCTGGAAGCCAGGCGGTTCGCGAGAGACGGTTACACGATCCTGTTGATCGGCCACGAGGGCCACGAGGAGGTCGTGGGGACCAGCGGCGAGGCCCCGGACAACGTGACATTGGTCGGCTCGCCCGAGGAGGCCCGGTCCATCGAGGTCTCCGACCCGGATCGCGTAGCCTACCTGTCCCAGACCACCCTCTCGGTCGACGAGACCAACGAGGTGATCGAGGTCCTGAAGGAGCGATTTCCTGGGATCGAGGGACCCCCGCGCGACGACATCTGCTACGCGACCCAGAACCGTCAGGAGGCGGTGAAGCAGCTCGCCTCGGAGTCCGACGTGATCCTGGTGGTCGGTTCGGACAACTCATCGAACTCGAATCGTCTCGTCGAGGTGGCCCGTTCACTCGGGACCCCCGCGTACCTGATCGACGACGAGAGCGAGATCCGG
>VAYC01000211.1 GCA_005885025.1 Actinomycetota bacterium
TGGGATCGGCGTCGGCCGCAGTGACCACCGACTCTAAGGCTCGTGGGCTGATCAACCGTGTGTCGTCGTCCAGGGTCAGCAGATAGGCTCCGGTGGCCAGCGAGGCCGCCACGTTCAGCGCGCGCCCCTGGCGGCGGTCGCCGGCTACAAGCAACAGCTCCCAGTCCCTGTAGGTCTGGTCGTCGAGCTGATCGAGCAGGCGGGGTAGATATCCGCCGCGGTCAGCATCCAACGTGGGGATGAGAATGGAGACCGTGGTCGGACGACCGCCGGTCGGCGAACGCCGTGCGATCCGGAGCGGCCCTGAGGCATCGGCCCGGTAGCGGACAAAAGGCCGCGGCGGATACGTCGCCAGTTGCTCCCAGCGCATCGAGTCCCGGGTCATGGCGCGCATCCCTCCCCGAGGTTGATTCCGTCGATCATGCCCCCCATCGCGCTCGATCCTCCACGGTGATCCAGGCTGGACGGAGCCCCACGAGGGCTCTGATGCCCTCCCGGAAGATCGTCCGGTGTTCGCTTTTCCTGAGCACCAGGCAGAGAGCCCACTTGAGCGACCAGATCACCAACAGCGGCAGACGAAGCAGCGTCAGGGACGTCGGTCGGTTGGCTTCCATGAAATACAGGAAGCCTAGGCTGACCGAGAGCAGGATCAGCGTCCCTCTCCGCTTGCCGCCAGTCGAGCCGGAGTGATGATGGATCATCACCGGTTCCGGGTGAAACCAGACCCCATAGCCGGCCCGTGTGACTTTCCAGGCATAGTCCAGGTCTTCTACGCCGAAGAAATAGCGGGCATCGAACCCGCCGACCTGATGCCAGATTGCGCGCCGCGTCAAGAAACAGGACCCCTCGACCGCGTCGACGGCACACGGCTGCCCACCCTCGAAACCTGCACGATAGGGATGCAGCCACCGGCTCCGCGATATCAAACGATTCAACCTCGTCTCGTAGAGCAGGATCGTGACGGCCGTCGGAAATCGCGTCGCCGACATATAGGGTGAACCATCGGGCAACAGTAGCCGTGGCCCCACGATACCGATGCCCGGACGTGCATCCAGAAATGAGACCAGCCGGTCCAGGGAGCCCTTGATCAAGACTCCGTCAGGGCCGAGCAAGAGCAGATAGTCACCGGAGGCGCTTGCCACAGCCTGATTCACCGCCGGGGCGAAGCCCAGGTTTTCCTTGTTCTCGATCCAGCGCACGCCGGGGAACCGGGGTCTAAGAGCCTCGACCGTTCCATCTCCGGAGGCATTGTCCACGCAGATGACTTCCCAGCCGCCCGTGAATCCGTTCTCGTCAACAGACTGTAAGCAGCCCGTCAGCATCCCGCGGACGCGGTACGAGATGATGACAATGCTCACTTTCAACGAGGACACAGGTCTTCCTTCATCACGGTCGCTGGCCTCAATCCCATAATCGTCCGGAGGATCTCCCGATAGGCCCATCGTCGAGGATCGTTCGATCGGACAAGGAGCAGCTTCAGGGTGTATTCCGCAAAGAGCAGGGCTTTCAGGAGGAGCATGTCGAGCCCGCTCCGGTGCTTGCGGAAATACCGCAACTCGCTGACCGTGCCGGACAGGGTGAGCAGGCCCCCTTTGGCCTTTTCACTGGAGCCGCCGCCGTGGTGGATGATCACTCCCCTGGGCACGTACTCGATCCGCCAGCCGGCCCGACGGGTCCGCTCGCAGAGGTCGGTGTCTTCCATATAAAAGAAGTACCCTTCATCGAAGGGACCCACCTCCTCCAGCACGCGCCGGCGTACCATGAGACAGCCGCCGGATAGCCAGTCCACCGCCACCGGCTCTCCGCTTCGATAGGCGAGCTCCCAGGTCTGCCGGTAAGGATTGATCCTGGGGTTGGTGTAGAAATAGTGCCGCAGTCCTGTATGGCTGAGGAACAGGAACCACAGGTCCGGGGAGGGGCAGATCGTGGGATAAGCCGTCCCCGCTTCAAGCCGCTCGGTGGGCCCCACGATGCCGACCCCTGGCTGCTCCTCGAGTCGAGTCAGGAGCGGGCGGAGAGAATCCGGCAGCAGGCAGGTATCGGAGTTGAGGAAAAGAATGACCTCCCCCTTCGCCAGCGACAGAGCCTGGTTGTTGGCGGCCGCGAACCCGCGATTGTCGGAGTTGGCCATGAGGCGCACCTCCGGAAACCGCTCCGCGACCAGCGCCGGACTCCCATCCGTGGACCCGTTGTCCACGACGAAGACTTCGTAGGACGCGGACGGCGAGTGGCGACGGATGGACTGGAGGCACTGCTCCAGCATCCCCTTGGTGTTGAAGCTGACGATCAGGATCGAGAGCGTCACCGCGTCTCCAACACTTCTCGGTAGACCTGCTCGAACCGCTCTACGATCCGGTCCCAGCGGTACGTCGCCCCGGCCCCCTTCGCTTCTTGGCGCATGGCCTCTTTCAACAGGGGGTCCCCTAAGATCGTGCGCATCGCCTCGGCCAAAGCTTGGGAGTCGGCGGGCGGCACGACGAAGCCGCTCCGGCCCTGTTCCACGGCCATCGCGCTGCCGCAGGCCGTCGTCACCACGACCGGACAGCCTTCATTGAGCGCTTCCACCACCACGATCCCGAAGGGTTCCATCACGCTCGAGAGGACGAACAGATCGACGTGCCTCATCAGGGCAAGAACGGTTGCGTGCGGCTGCCAGCCGTGAAATATCACGAGCGAGGCGATGCCGATCCGGGAGGCGAGGGTTTCCAGCTCGGCGCGTAGCGGCCCGTCGCCGACCATGTGCAGCGTCAGCCCTGGCCAGTCTTTGGCGAGCATGCCGACGGCCGGCAAGAGGTAGGTCTCGCCCTTGTCCGGTTCCAGATGTCCGACAAACAGCAGGTTCGGGCCGGTCGTTCTCAGCATCAGCCTGGCGGCCTCGTCGACCTCAGGCAGGACCCATTCAGGCTGATAGCCGTGCGGGAGGGATTGAACCGGACCGGTGGCGTAGGAACTGATTGCGGTCGCGAAGAGGTCGCTGACGGCCAGGGTCCTGGTGGCGTGACGGATCGCCGGGCCCACCTCAAGGCTCCGGCGAAGCGGCCCCGCTTCATGAAAGTCCATCCCCTGGATGTAGGTGATGGAAGGGACCGAGAGCAGCCTGCCGACGATCACCGCGAACAGGCCGCATGAGGCCGCCTGCCCCTGCACCAGGTCGGGGCGGATCTTCTTGGCCAGCAGAAGAATCCGCAGCAGTCGCTGCAGCGTCCCGGCGAAAGGCAGGGGCCAGATGCTCAGGCGATGGACCCGGACCTTCCCCAGCGTTTCTTCCGGCGGGTTCCCATCGGAGCGGGCGACGATCACACACACCTCCCACCCGCGCTGGGTGAGGGCTTGAGCCAGGGAAGCCGTGGCCATGGCGGTCCCGCGGAGCTGCTGGGGCGGGAACTCGTTGACGATGAGGAGCAGCCTCATTTCAGCAGGTCTTTCGCCGCGGCATAGACCTCGTCCACCGTGATGGCCCAGGGTAAGGCTACGTCCTTCTGATCCCCGATGTCGACCAGGACGGGATTCAGGAGCATCACGGCCTCGTCCGGCTCATAGCGGTGGTAGCGGGCTCGACCCCGGCTGATCAAGCCGATTGTCGGCCGCCGCCGCGCGACGGCCACATGCATGGGGCCGGAGTCGTTGCCGATGAACAGATCCGAGGCGTCAATGAAGGCCGCCATCTGGAAGAGTGTGGTCGTCCCCGCGACGTCCAAGACGGTCCCGGAGGACAGCGAAGCGGCCAGCTGGTCCGTCAGATGTCGTTCCTCCTTCGTACCGATCAGGACCAGTCCATATCGATCGGCCTCAAACCGTTTGGCCAGCTCGAGAAAGCGATCGAGCGGCCAGAGCTGCGCGGCATGCGTGGCCCCGACGTGCAGGCAAATGATCCGGCGTTTGCCCGGCAGCACGGTCTTGATCGCCTCCTGCGCGTTCCGCACCTCACCCGGCTCCAGAGGGAACTCCATGCTCAGATCCTTCCCCGTTTCGCCCAGGAGCCCAACCACTTCCAGGAAAAACAGCCGGTAATGGCGCTCCCCCAACCGCGATTCGGGCAAGGCCCGATCAAAGACCCCCGGGCTCCTCACGAAATCCGGGTTGATCCCGATCTTGTAGCGCGCCCTGGACCGGGCGGCGAGCCAGAGTTCGAGCAGGTACCATTGCGGCAGCCAGCAGTGATGAAAGCTCACATAGAGATCGCAGGGCCCCTGCCGAGTGAATCGCGCGGGCCGTTCCAGAGCCTGCCAGAAGCCGCGCGTCCACGCCGATTTCAAGTCCAGATCGAATAGCGGAAACTCGCACCCCTGCCTGACAGTGGGTAAACGAAAGAGGAACGCCGCGTTGGAGAGGCAGTAGGTGATCAGGTCGATATGCGCCCGGGGATAGAGTCGTCTGAGCGCTCGTAGGGCCGGCGTCATGAGGAGGAG
>VAYC01000212.1 GCA_005885025.1 Actinomycetota bacterium
CTCGGGCAAGAGGGCCCGCTTGGCCAACTTGGGATGCAGCGACCGCTTCATCCGCTCGGCGTCGCCCTCAAACCAGCTCTCGTAGTAGTCGCGGACGACGCCGGCGACGGCGCGTTCATCCGTCCGGCGTGAGGTCGCTGTCTCCATTTCTATCTCTGCCCCTCCTTCAGATGAGCTCGGCGATCCTGGTGGCGGCCAGTGCGGCCGCCTCAGAACCGATGGGCCGGTACTCGACCGGCCGTTGGATCTCCTCGGCCATAGCCGCGGCGATGATCTCCGGCGTGGAGGTCTGGTAGTCCATGCACCGTCCCGCCCCGTGGCGGTCGAGGCGGTGCCGCACGTGGAAGTTCTGCTCGAAGTGGTGCCGGAGCGGGAAGTAAAGGAACGGCCGGCGGTTCGCCGTGAGCTCCATCGTGGTGGTCAGCCCTCCCTGCACCACCGCCAGGTCGCACGCCGCGAGGTGGCGGTATAGGTCGGGCACGTACGCCCGGACGTCCAGGCCGTCGTCCCGGGGAAGCGAGGCCGGGTCGATCCTTGGGCCCGCCACCACCACCATCCGCAGGTCCGGGACCAACCGTTTCGCCTCCGGATAGGCGGCGATGACCCGGCGCAGCAGGTGGCCGCCCACGCCCGAGCCGCCCACCGTGACGATGCACACCCGCTCGCCGGGACCGTAGCCCAGTTCACTCCTGACGCGTTCTCGGTCGGCGAACTCAGCCGGATCGAACCCCGTGATGTAGTCCCCGGAGAAGTCGTAGTGCTCCTCGGTCCACTCCCGGATGAGCGGCAGGTCCGGGCCGAACCGGTCGGGGACGACGTCCTCGGGCGCGCCGACGAAGATGGCCCGGTCCCGGATCCTCGGGTACCGGGCGATGTGCTCGATCATCTCGGAGTTGTAATCCGCCGTGAGGAACACCTCCCGCTCGCCGCCATCCGGCATGGGCAGCCACCCGACGAAATCGGTCAGCCAGACGTACGCGCCTCGCTTCTGCTCGGGGTTCTCGTGGAGGTAGTAGTCGAGCTCCCATGCCTCGTCGCCAATCCACAGGTCGTAGTCGGTCTCTCGGACCAGGTCGTGGAGCAGCATGAAGTTGGCCAGCAGGATCTCGTCCATCCGCCGCCATGCCTGGAAGCAATGGAGATCGTGCTCGGCCGCCTCGCTGTCGATGTGCTCGACCTCGCTGGCCAGCTCGGCGGACGCGGGATGGATCCGCTCACCGCGGTCCTCGAGCACTCGTGTCACCGGATGCTGGGCGAGCCAGTCGATCTCCAGTTCTGGGTGAAGCTTCCGAAGCTCGTCGGCGATGGCCACGTCGCGCCGGGCGTGGCCCAGACCGATCGGGGAGGAGATGTACAGGGCGCGCTTCGGCCGGCTCTTCCCACGGACCCATCCACGTTCCGGAGGCTTCGGGGGATGAACCCGGTCGATGAACTCGCGAAGGAGCAGATTGACCTTCACGGGGTCGCGGACGTGGGGCCCGTGACCGGAACCCTCCAGCATCACGAGCTCTCCGCCCGTGGCTCGGGCCAGCTCGATCCCGCGAGCGGGGCCCGTGATGCGGTCACGGGACCCTTGGATCACCAGGACGGGACATCGCACCCGCCCGGCCAGTGCGAGCGTCTGGCCCTCGTTCACCAGCCCCTCGGCCACATGGGTGTCGGCAAGGGTCTCCGGCGTCGTCTCCAGTCCCCACCCGACGCAGTCCTCGATCGGCTTGGTCGAATGGGGTTCGTTGAACACGTTCGAGAAGAAGAACTCCAGGAACCCTCGGAAATCCCGGAGCCAGTAGTGACGGTTGTACTTCGCCCAGCCCTCGTCGGTATCGAGGACGTCCTCGAACCGTTCGGTGATCGTCCGCTCGGGCGGCCGGGGGGCGAGGGGAACCGCAGGGCCGATGAACACCGCCCCGAGCGTTCGCTCCGGGTGCTCGGCCGCCAGGATCAGCGACCGCTGACCACCCATCGACAGCGAAACGATGACGGCCCGGTCGGTGTCCGTCGAGTCCATCACGGCCAAGGCATCCGCGGCGTACTCGGTTTCCTCGTAGGCTTCGGGTCCGACGGGGCGATCGGAGCGTCCGTTCCCTCGGCCGTCGAACGTCACCACCCGGTAATGGCGGGCGAGATATGGGATCTGCATCTTCCAGTGCCGGGAATGGATGATCGACCAGGTCGGCATCAGCAGTACGGTCGGCTTCCCCTGCCCGAAGACCTCGAAGAAGATCTTCACGCCGTCCCGCTCGACGTAGCCATCGCGGTCCGGATATCGCGCCCTCATCGCCGCTTCCCCCTCTTTCCCTGCTCCAGGCCTTCCAGCCAGCGGTCGATCCACCCCAGCAGCTCCCGGTGGCCGGCCAAGACTCCTGTGTGCCGCTCGAGCATCACCCCGAGGTTGAACGTCATCACGAGCGAGACGACCGCATCCACGGGGAAGAGGTCCGGGTCGAGCCCGTACTCCTGCATGGCCTCGCCGAAGGCCTTCGTCAGCACCGCTCGCCACTGGGCGCTCACCCGGGCCAGCCGCTTCTTGAGGTCCGGTTTGTTCCAGGCCATGGCCTGGAGTTCGAGCCAGACCTTCTCGTATCCGGACGAGAGGTCCGCCCCCAGCAGGTAGGCCATGGCGGTCCGCCATTTCTCGATGAAGGGGAGGTCCGAGGCGTAGAGGGCCCTGTGTCGCTCGACCAGGCGTCCCGTGAACCGCTCCAGGGCCTCCAGGAAGACGTTCTCCATGGATCCGAAGTGGTAATGGACCAGACCCAGATTGACTCCGGCCTCGCGAGCCAGCCGCCGGGCCGAGATGCCCGCGTACCCCACCTCGACGAGGAGCCGTTCGGCAGCGTCGAGCAGCCCTTCTCTCGGGTCGACCCGCTCCGCAGGCTGGGCCACCTCGTCGCCCTCCCTGGCCTCGTGGTGTCTTGGACAGTCGTCCAGGACGAACGTCTAACACACCCGAACCGCCCAGTCAAGGGTGTCTTCGCGGAGTCGGGGCGCTAGCCGGGCAGGAGCCGATAGGCGTCGAACACTCCGTCCACCCGCTTCACCGCCGACAGCACACTCGACAGGTGCGCGATGTCGGCCAGTTCGAAGGTGAACCGGAGCATGGCGATCCGGTCCTTCCCAGTGTTGGAGGAGGCCGCGACGATGTTGATGTGCTGGTCACCCAGGACGGTGGCCACGTCCTGGAGCAGCTTGCGCCGGTCCAGCGCCTCCACCTGGATCGAGACCAGGAACGACGTGGGAGCCCCGGCCCGCCACGAGACCTCGATCAGGCGGTCGCGCTGGCGCTTCAGCTCCTTCACGTTCGGACAGTCGACCCGATGGACCGAGACGCCCTGGCCGCGAGTGATGAATCCCATGATGTCGTCGCCCGGCACGGGTGTGCAGCACCGGGCCAGATTGACCCACACGTCGCTTCGGCCCTGGACCACGATGGCCGGCGCCGGAGGGGGAGCCAGCCGGACCGGCCGGGCCGCCGGGATCTCCTCGGCCTCCTCCTCCGATTCCGCCGACACCAGCCGGACCAGCCGCGACACGATCGACTGCGGGGAGACCTGGCTCTCCCCGATCGCCACATACAGCGCATCGAGCGTGGGGTACTTGAGGTCGGCGGCGACCTCGGCCATCAGCTGGTCGGAGCTCAGCCGGACTACGGGCAGCGAGTGCTTGCGGAGGGCCCGGGCCAGCAGGTCCCGGCCGGTCTCCAGCATGTCCTCACGTCGTTCTCGAGAGAACCACTGCCGGATCTTGTTCCGGGCCCGGGGGGACTTCACGATGGCGAGCCAGTCGCGAGAGGGAGCGGCGTCCGGAGCCTTGGAGGCGAGCACTTCCACGGTGTCGCCCGTCTGGAGCTGGTAGTCGAGCGGCACCAGCCGGCCCGCCACCCGGGCCCCCACGCACCGGTGGCCCACCTCCGTGTGAATCGCATACGCGAAGTCGATGGGGGTCGAACCCGCGGGGAGGTCGACCACGTCGCCCTTCGGGGTGAACACGAACACCCGCCCCTGGTACAGGTCGATCTTGAGGCCTTCCATGAACTCCCTGGGGTCGGCGCTCTCCTGCTGCCACTCGAGCATCTTGCCCAGCCATGCCAGCTCGGCGTCGTCGCCCTTCTTGGACCCACGATCCTTGTACCGCCAGTGGGCGGCGATCCCGTACTCCGCCGTCCGGTGCATCTGGCGCGTCCGGATCTGCACCTCGAGCGGCCGGCCCTCGGGCCCGATGACCGTCGTGTGCAACGACTGGTACATGTTGAACTTGGGCATGGCGATGTAGTCCTTGAACCGACCGGGCACCGGTCGCCATTGGGCGTGCAGTGCGCCGAGCGCCGCGTAGCAGTCGCGGACCGAATCCACGAGGACCCGGATGCCGACGAGGTCGTAGATCTCGTTGAACTCCTTGCCTCGCAGGACCATCTTCTCGTACACGGAGTAGAGGTGCTTGGGCCGTCCCTCCACTTCGGCCTTGATCTTCATCTCCCGAAGCTTTCCCTGGAGGTCGGCGCACACATTCTCGATGTAGTCCTGTCGCTCCCCCTCCCGCTTCTCCACCAGACGCTGGATCTCGTCGAACCGGTGAGGATGCAGGGCCCTGAAGGCCAGGTCGTCGAGCTCGGATTTGATGCGCTGCACGCCCAGTCGGTGGGCGAGCGGCGAGTAGATCTCCAGGGTCTCGGTCGCCTTCTCCTGTTGTTTCTGCCGAGAGAACACTTCGAGCGTCCGCATGTTGTGGAGGCGGTCGGCCAGCTTGATCAACAGGACCCGGATGTCCCGGGCCATGGCCACGATCATCTTCCGGACGTTCTCGGCCTGCTCCTGTTCGCGCGAGCGGAACTTGATCTTGTCCAGCTTGGTGAGGCCGTCGACGAGGGTCGCGACCTCGGACCCGAACTCGCGCTCGACATCCTCGATGGCCAGCGGTGTGTCCTCCACGACGTCATGCAGGAGCGCTGCCTGCAGGGTGACGGGGTCCATCCCGAGGTCGGCCAGGATGGCGGCCACGGCCACGGGGTGCTCGATGAAGTCCTCGCCCGAGAGCCGCTTCTGCCCCCGGTGGGACGTCTCGGCGAAGGCGAAGGCGCGGTGAAGGTCCTTCAGGTCGACCTTGGAGTTGCGCGCCCGAAGGTCTCGGACCAGGAGGTCGAATGATCCCGACGGGCCATCCTCCGAGGGGCGGAATGGCAGCCGTGAGAGGAGGCCGCCGCCCCGCCGGTCAGGCTTGGCCGGCGACTGTGGCTGCGCCGGCGCCTCGGTCGGGGTGGCTCCCTTCTGCTCCACGGACCTCCCCTGCGTACTCGTCCAGCAATATTAGCCACCTGCACCGCGGAGTCGGGCCGTGCGCCTGCCGGTTTTGTCGAATCGGCTGACCGCTGGTTAGCGGACGTTCCACGCCAAGAC
>VAYC01000030.1:0-3197 GCA_005885025.1 Actinomycetota bacterium
TGCCGGAGCGACGTAGGCGATATCCAGCCGCGAGGCCTGCGCTCGCCGGAGCGCGAACCGAGCCCATCCCCATCCAACGACCTCGAGGATCACCAGGAAGCCGATCGCTGATGCTGCGCCCCGCGCCATGCCGAAGGGCTGCAGGGGCGCCGGCTGGGTCACCCTGATCAGGGGCCCCCGAACCACATACAGACCGGGTCCGATCTCTCGGGTTGGGTCCTGAGCTATGGCCTCGGCGAACGTGTCCTCGGCGTAGGCCCTCGCGATGAGGATCACCGCACCCAGGTCCAGAGCCGGCTTGGCCTCGGCCCACATCTTTAGCGAGGTGTCATTGAAGGTCTTCATCCACCGCTGCCGGATCGGCAGGAGCAGAGTGGGACGTCCTTGTTGCAGCTCGGCCAAGTGGCCGACGTACACGAACGTCCTCGCTATGTCATCAACAGGAACCGAGCTGCGGATGACGTAGAGATCGGGTTTCGGAGTGAACGCTCCCCCGTATCCGCGCTGATGCACGACGAAGACGACAGGCCGGTCTCCCGGAACCTGGTTCAAGTACGCCTCAGCGAGTCGCAGCTCGTTCCCGACCCGGTTGTTCGGCACGCTCACGTGTCGATGGACGACCGCATCGACCAAAGACGTGATCGCGGGGGCCGTTACCAGGACGACGAGAAGCCCTGCCCCCACCATCCACCGGAGAAGGCCGTCCCGATGGAGCACCAATCCGGCCACGGCCACAGCCCCCATCCCGAAGAGGACCGGGAGGGGCAGCGCGAACTGGATGAAACGGGCGACGGGGACGACCACTCCGGTGCGGAGAAGGAGCACCGCCAATGAGGTCATCGCGAGCCAGGCCAGACCGAGGTGAACCATGATCCGAGCGGGCCGGCTCCTCCCGGTAACCCATGCCAGGGCGGTCCCGATCATCGCCCCAGGCACGGTCACCCAGGGCAGCAGCCCTCGCAGGGCGCTCTGCGCGCGGGTCCGGTAGGTGAAGGAAACGGCCGTGGTATCGACCGAGCTGGATGGCCGGATCCCGAGCCACCCGAACAAGGCGACCCCCCCGAGGACTCCGCCACCGAAGACGGCGGCCGAGAGTGCTCCGGATTCGGTGTCGAGAAGCCTGACCCCCGCTCGCCGCTGCCGAAGCGAGGCCGGCAGGGCCATCACGGCGGCAACGCCGACCATGCCCGCGAACACGACGTAGAAGACGATGTGGGAAAGAGCGCCCGCGGCGAACAGCCCGGTGCCGACAGCCAGGGCGGCACGATCCCTGTCCGCGTGAGCCACGACCCCGACACCGGCCGCCAAGAGCAATTGCTCCATGAGGCTCGCCTGATATCCGAACACGATGCGTGGGGTCATCGGCCAGAGCGAGATCACGAGGGCCACCACCGCAGAAGCCCACGCGGGAAGCCGGAATGCCATCCGTACCATGGCCCCCGTGACGAGCCCCAGCATCAGCGCGAGCACCGGGGGAAGGACGACGAGTTCACGGGACGGATCGATCGGGATCATCGACCGGAGCGCCGAGCCGAGGAGAGGGAGCCCAGGCCTCGCCCCGATCACGGCCAATGAGCCGTGTCCGACCGCCCTTGTCTGCCAGACATAGGCGTGGACGTCCCATCCCACGGGGTTCAGGTCGTGCAGCGGATAACGGGACAAGTAATAGCCAAGGACCCCCAAACACAGCGCCGCGGTGGTCGCCCACAGGATCGCCAGACCTCCCGCCGTTGGGGCAGGTCGTGGCCCCGTCGGCGCTGGGTCGGCGGGGGCTCCATCTTCGACGACACGCACGGCGCCATTATGGTGGCGGACCACAGCCCCGCGCGGCGCGGCGCTTCCGGGCAGCAAACCGCTCGGTAGAATGCGCCGCGGAAGGAGCTGATCGTCCTGTACGCCAAGGCCCGCGATGTCCCGAGCGGCCCGGGGGAACGGGCATTGGGGAACATGCGGGGCTCGTGGTGGGAACGCGTTGGCAGGTGGCTCCCGTCCCTGGCGGGGCCTGTTTTGATCGTGCTTCTGCCCGCCATCGTGTTGAATGCCTTCTGGCTGCGCGGCCGGTTGACCATCCAGCACGTGGACCTGTTGTCGTTCTGGCTCCCCCGCTGGTGCTACCTGACCGGGTCGCTGACCTCGGCGCACATCCCGACCTGGCTCCCCAATCAGTTCGGGGGTGTGCCGTTCCTATCCGACCCGCAGTCGGGCTGGCTGTACGCGCCGGTGTTGCCGCTGTTCTCCCTGTTCTCCTGCACGCGCGCCATCACGTTGATGATTCTCCTCAACCCGGTTCTGGCCGGCCTGGGGCTCTATCTCTTCTTCCGGCGGGAAGGCGCCGGCCGTCCCGCAGCCACGGTAGCGGGACTCACCATCTCTCTCACGATCACCAGCTCGGCCGTGGTCCTCTCCATGCCCTTCTCGGGGACGCTCGCGTGGACGGCGATGTCGCTCTGGGGCGCGGCCGCATTCCTCCACAGTCAGTCAGCTTCCCGCGCGCTCGCCTGGGGAGGTGTCACGATCTTGTGTCTCACCCAGGTGGCGGCCGCTCAGCTCACCGACGGACTGATCATCGCCGCGATCGCGCTGGTCCCCTACCTCCTGACCCGCTCGTGGCTCCAGGTGAGGGCGGGGCAGGTTCGCCTGCCTTTCGCCTTGACCCGGGCCATCGGGCTCCTCGCGGCGTTCCCCGTGCTGGCTGCCGCTCTCCTCCTGCCTCGGCTTGCGCTCCTCCCGAGGACCTCGATCGGGCACGGATACCTGGAGCTCGGCCGACTGACCAGTCAGCTCTCGGGAACTCGATTCAACCCGCCGCTCGCCAATACGGGTGATCCGCCCTGGTGGGGCACCTCCTTCGCCCGAGGCCCCGGCGGCTACGTGGGTGTCCTCGCCATCGTGTTGATCCCCGTTGCTTTCTCATCCCGACGCTGGCGCCTCCCCGCCGTGGGCTTTGCCCTCGGAGGATTGCTCGGATGGGTCCTCAACCTCGACTGGCTCATCACCAACGAGCGCGTTCGCTCCTTCGCCACACGATTCGGGATCGGCGAGCTGTGGCTGCGCTCTCCCGATCGCTTCAAGTACCTCATCATCCTGGCCTTCGCCGTGTTGGCCGGATACGGCGTCCAATCCTGGTTGGAGATGAAGCCCATCCAAGGCGCGAGAGGAGCGCTGGGCCGTCTGCTCCGGTTGTTGCCTGGTGTCCT
>VAYC01000030.1:3322-25144 GCA_005885025.1 Actinomycetota bacterium
GCTCTCGCCGCGCTGGTCGCAGTCGAACTCCTCCTGATCGGCCTGGTGGCCCCGATCAAGCCCGGTCGGGAGACGATCGTTTCTCCCGTGACGGGGACGGTGCAGAAGTTCGCCCGATCGTTCTTCACGCTGCGCCGTCCGGTGATCGATCCCCACGCGTACGCGACGCCCGGACCCATCGGCAGGACACTCATTTCGTCCCGGGGAGACTTCGGGCGCTACCTGACCTACGATCATTCCATTGCCGTGAGGCATGCGAGTGGTTTCCTCGGCTTCCAGGCAGTCAAGTACTGGCCGGCCTACGAGAACGGGCGGTCGATCCTGTTCGGGATCGAGGAGATCCAGGGCTACTCACCCGTCCAGCTCGATCGCTACTGGCGGCTGGTCCGCCGGGTTGCCACCCACCAGATCCTCTACAACTCGGCCACGTTCCAGGCCCTTCGTCCCTCCGTCCTCAGGCTGTTCGGCGTGGAGTGGTTGATCATGCCGGGGAACGAAACCCCGCCGGTGCCTGCGAGATCCGTGGCCACCGAGGGCCGGTACACGCTATACCGGATCGAGGGCCCGGAGCCACGCGCATCCTTCGTCTCGCAGTGGACCGAGGTCCCCCCCGGCTCTGGCATGGACCTCGTCCTCGACGCGGGTTTCGATCCGGCCCGCCGTGCCATCGTGGAGGCCGAACCCACGGTGGAGGGCCGGCCTCTCTCAACCGATCCCTCCGCAACGGGCACGGCCAGCTATGAGGAGATCCGCCCCGAGCGCGTCCGGGTCCACGTCACCTCGGATTCGGCCGGTCTGGTGGTGGTTCGAAACGCCTTCGATGAGAACTGGCACGCCACGGTCGATGGGCGTCCCACTCCGGTGATCCAGACCGATTACCTCATGCAGGGGGTGGCCGTCCCGGAAGGCACCCACACGGTCGAGTTGACCTATCGAGACCGCCCCATCGGATGGGGCCTGCTCGTGTCGGGAGGAGGCTGGGCCCTCTTGCTCGCGGCGATCGCATGGTTCATCCTCAGTGACCGGAGGCGAGGCCGGTCTGGTCGCACGGCTGTAGGCTCCCCGGATCAATCACGGGAACCATCTCCTGCCTCCTCGCCGAGCCCGTTCTGATCGGCTCGAACTGGCTGGACCGGACGGATTTTCGCGCCGCTACCCACTGCGCGGGGTCTCCTCGAGATCCGGGACCGCAACGGTCCGATCCGCGTGATTGGACCGATCCGCCGGGTCACGACGCCGTCTCCATATCGAGACGGCGGCGCACGCCCAGCCTGCAATGATCGCCACCACGAGCGGGCCCCACGCCGCCCCGCCCTCGAAGCCAAGCCCCACGCGCTCCCACCCCAGCGCGATCAGCGTGACCATGGCCGCCCCCATCCCCGGGGCCAGCGTGATGCGGATGAGGGGGTCTGCAGGCAGCATCCCGATGGCCCATCCGGCTCCGGCCAGGAACAGGTACGCCACGATCAGCAGACCGATCCACAGCATCGCAAGCGCGCCGGTGTTGGCGCGGATGGTCGGATGGAGCGGGAGTGGACGATCCAGCACCGGCCCCGAGAGGGCGATGACCCCGGGAGCGACCAGGTTCTCGGGATGAGCAGCCAGCGCCTGCGTGTACCTGTTCGCGTTCATCGCCCGCATGACGATGCCGATCGGTCCCTTTGCGTCTCCGGCTCCTCCGACCACGCCGGAACCAGCCCCCGTGGTCCCCGCCAGGAACTCCTCCGGCGACCCGGTGAACCGCGTTGCCCTCGCCAGCACGTCCGCCGGAACCGAGGCCCTGACGATATTCCAGGGGTGGGCCCCCGCCAGCACGAAGGACACCTCGCGGTCGGGGGCGAAACGGTCGAGGTAGTCGCCCGCAGTGGCCGCCTGCCGGATGGAACTCCCGGTCATGAACGGCCTCCGGTCCTCCTCGCCGCCCCAGGCGAGGGCTGCGAACGCCGCCACGGTGAGGCAGACGAACGCGAATCCGATGACCTTGCCCCACTCTCGGTAACGCGACGCGAGGGCCCGGCCTGCCCACCAGGTGAAGGCGCCCGCGAGGATGGGGACGGCGAACAGGAAGCTCAGGAGCCTTCCGCCGGCCACGGGAACATGGGCCACCTGGGCCAAGCTGGCCATCACCGTCCCCACGATCCAGGCAATCATCAGACAAAGGAAGAAACGCCTTGCCGGTCGGCGAGAAGGAGGCGTCGGGGCCCGCATGACCGCTAGCGCGCCAACGGCCGCCAGTGGGAACGCGTAATACCGCGCCGATTGGCGCAGGCGCTCGTAGAAGCGTCGTTCGACCAAGGCTTTGAATCCCGGCGAGTATCGCCGGAGCCCGATCCCGCCCCCCGGCGGCGGGGCGAGCAGCGACAGCCCCGTGAATCCCAGCGAGAGGACCGCCGCCCCCAGCAGCGGTCCCACCGGCCCGAACGGCTCCGACCGGCCCGCCAGCCGCGCCCGGATCGCGGGCCAGGCGAAGATCGCCACGGCCAACAGGAAGATGGCCATGGCGAAGGCGTAGAACGGCCACTCGGCGAGGGCAGCGGCCATGAACAGAAAGGCTGTCGCCAACATTCCCTTCCCCTCGGCGGCCAGGACCACCGCGGCCGCGAACCCGCACATGACGAACGCGGCATTCAACGCGTTGTCCAGGTGCCCACCCAGAATGCCGATGCGCCCGAATCCCAGCCAAGCCAACGCACCGATGATCGGCACCCACACTGCGCGCACACCGAGAGCTGCCCGAAGCAGCGCCGCGGCTCCCAGCCCCACGATCGAGGCGAATACCGCGGGTGCGACGGCCACCATCGTAAAGGCGTTCTGACCAGTCCCGCGGGCAAGCACCGAAAGCAACAGGGGGGAGGCCGCGCGAATCGCTCCGATTCGCGCCAGCCCGTCGAAAGGCACCGCGTTGATACGCCAGATGTACCAGGGCGGATCCCATCCGATCGGGAACACGTACCCCTTGAGCGGATATCGCACCAGAAGGAAGAAACCGAGGGCCAAGAAAGTGAGCAGAGTGACTCCGAAGGCCACGAGGTACTCCCGAGATCGAGAGGCATGAGTTCGCAACTCGACATCGTCGACTGCGTCGTCCGTCACGGGCTCTCCTTCCATGCCGCGGCCGATGGTACCGAAGGACTCCCTGCGACACACCCGGTCCAGAGGCTCAGGCAGCTCCTCCGAGGCGGGCGGGGGCCGGCCTCGGCTCCTCTACCCTCGAGTTGCCCTTCGGCTTCGTCGGCCGCCTCCACCCCGCAGCGACCCAGCCGGTTAGCGCCGTGGCGGCCACCAGAGCCCAGACGCTTGCCCTCGAGAACCCGAGTCCAACGCGATCCCATGCCAGCGCAGCCAGCGTGATCATGGCCGCGCCGATACCGGGTGAGAGCACGACCCGCAGAATCCGGTCCGGCGGCAGCAACGCTGCCGACCAACCCCCTCCGACCACCGACAGCACCGCCACGAGGGCCAGGACGATCCAGGTCGCGGAAGGAGCCCCGAGGTTCCCCCTGGGTGGCGACACGCCGAGCCGGGAATCCGGGACCGTCCCCGAGAGGACCGCCACGCCCGGTGAGACCCGAACCCATCCCTCCGTCCGGAGGGCAGCCTCGTACCCAGCGTGGTTGTAGCGCTGCACCACCATGGCGACGGGCCGGCCCGGTCCGGATCCCGAACCGACGCCGCCGCCCTGGCCGTCTGAGGATGCTTCCGCCTCGAACTGCGCAAGCGTGCCGGTGAACCGGCTCGTCCTGGGCACGACCTCCGGGGGGAGGGAGGCCTGGACCACGCGCCAGGCGAAGTCTCCCTTCAGGAGGAGGAACACCAGGGGGCGGCTCGGGGCGAATCGCGTAGCGTAGTCGCCGGCGGCGGCGACTTCACGAACGGCGATGGGTGAGATCGAGGGCTTGCGGCCTGTCTCTCCCTGCCAGGCGAGGAAGCCGAATCCCACGATCGCGGCGGCCGCGATCAGCGCGCCGATGGTGACTCCGAGGGTCCGGTACCGCGCGGCCAGAATGCGCGCGAGCTCCCACAGGAAGATCCCGGTCAGGAGTGGGACCGCGAAGAAGTAGTTCAGCAGCCTGGCCCCCGCGACCGGGAGGTCGAAGATCTGCGCAACGCTGGCGCCCACGGTGACGAGCAGCCAGGCGGCCATCATCGAGAGGAAGAGACGACGGGCGGGATTGTGGCCGGGAGGCACCGAGGATCGACCCGCGAGAAGCGCTCCGGCGGCCGCCAGCGGGAAGGCGTAGTAACGCGTGTTGTCGCGGAGCCGTTGGAAGAAACGCTCCCTGACCGTCGCCCGGAACTGCGCCCCGAATGCCCTGAGGCCCAGACTCCCGTCCGGCGGCCGAGACAGGAAGGTCAGTCCCGTGAACGTCGCGGAGGCCACGACGGCGAGCAGCAATCGACCTACGGGCGCAAGGAGGTCCTGCCGACGAGTCGAAGACCGCACCGCCGGCCAGGCGAACAACCCGAGCGCCAACACGAACACCGCCATCGCCAGGAGGTAGAAGGGCCACTCGGCAAGAGCGCTCGCCATGAACAGCAGCGCAGCTGCCACCGCACCTCTGCCGTACCCGGCGAAGGCCACGGCGGCCGCGAAACCCGACGTCACGAACGCGGCATTGAGGACGTTGTCGAGATGGCCGCCGATCATCCCGATGTGGCCGAAGGCCACCCAGCTCACGACCCCGATCACGGGAATCCAGATTGCCGGGATGGCGAGAGCGGCTCGGGCCATGGCCGCGTTCCCCAACGCCACGATGCCCGCCAGGACGGCCATGGCCACGGGCACCATGGTGAAGGCGTTCTGTCCGGTCACCTGCATCATGAGCCCGACGAAGAGCGGGGATCCGGCACGGATGGTCCCGATGCGCTCGAGACCGTCGACGGTGACGGCCCCGGCTCGCCAGGCGTAGTACGGCGAGTCCCACCCGACCGGATACGAATAGTGATAAAGGCGGTACCGTGCAAGGATCAAGACGCCCAGGGCGATGAAGGTGAGCAGTACAGCCCCACCTGCCTGGACGTAGGCTCGTCGGCCGACATCGCCGTCCTCGAGATCGGCGGCTGGCATGCGGCCATTATCGTCGGCACGAGAGACAGGGTCGCGTGGCCCGGCAAGGGCGTTCACCTTGCCCCGGACCGGCACTGTGCCCGCCATGTATTGTCCGTCCTCGGCATGTCCAGCCCACCCGCCGAGCCCCGCCGTCGCCGACCGTCGGTCTCTCGGAGGATCGTGGGAACAGCGATCGTCATCGCCCTCGGGCTGGTGGCGTGGGGGGTCGTCCATGCCGTGACGGGCCCCTCGCCGGCCCCGTCCCACTCGGTGGGCGAAAAGCCGAATCTGATCGTGATCCTCACCGATGACCAGCGGTGGGACAGCCTTGCGGTCATGCCGAATGTGCGACGGCTCCTCGCCGCACACGGCGTCGCCTTCCAGAACTCGTTCGTCACCACGTCGCTGTGCTGTCCATCGCGGGCGAGTCTGCTCACAGGCCTCTATTCACGACACACGGGTGTCTATGGCAACGTCGCCCCCAACGGTGGTGCGACGGCGTTCGACGATCGATCCACGCTCGCCGTATGGCTGCACGACGCCGGATACCGGACCGCCCTGGTGGGGAAGTATCTGAACGACTACTGGCGACTGGGACCGACCTACATTCCTCCGGGTTGGGACCATTGGGTGGCCATCGCTCAACGAAGTGAGATCCACTTCTACGGGTACGTGCTCAATCAGGACGGAAACCTCGTGCGCCATGGCGGCCGACCCAGCGACTACATCACGACCGTGCTTTCGGGGAGCGCGAACACCTTCGTCAAGGTCGCGCCGGAACCCTTCTTTCTCTATCTTGCCCCAATCGCCCCGCACATCCCGGCAACTCCGGCGCCGGTGGATGTCGGCAAGCTGTCCCATCCCCCGCCGTTCCACCCTCCCTCCCTCAACGAGGCGAACGCCGACGACAAGCCCTGGCGCGGCACCCATCCGCTTTGGACGAGCGAGCAGCTCAAGGGCCTGGCCGCGCTCCGGGAGCGGATCCTCGAGTCGCTCCTGTCGGTCGATCGGCTCGTCGGGACCCTCGTCGACACCCTGGAGAGGAGGGCCGTCCTCGGCCGGACCATCGTCGTCTTCACTTCCGACAACGGCCTCCTGCTCGGAGAGCACCGGCTCCTCGGCAAGATCTGGCCCTACGAAGAGTCCATCCGGGTCCCACTCGTGGTCCGGACGCCCTGGGCCGAGTCCGGGACGACCGACAGCCACCTGGTTCTGAACATCGACATCGCGCCCACGCTGGCCGCCCTGGCCGGCATCACTCCCCCGAAGCCGGTCGATGGGCGGAGCCTGGTGGACCTGCTGCGTGGACGGTCGCCGCCAAAGGGATGGCGCACGGGATTCGTTGTCGAATACCTCGCCGAGGGGCCATCGGGGCGACGTCCGCCGGCGTTCGAGGCCGTGCGGACAGACCGATACCTCTACGTCAAGTACGAGAACGGCTGGCGAGAGCTCTACGACCTGGCCGAGGATCCGTACGAGCTGACCAACAGGACCGAGGATCCGAGCTTTCGGCCGATCCGGCAAACGCTCGAGTCGCGGCTCCGCCAGCTCCTCGCCTCCGGAACGGGTCCGGGAACACCCACCGAGGTGAGTTCCACGGGGCCGTGACCCAAGGCGCTACAGACAAAACCGTGGGTTTGAGCAATCCGAGACGCCTGCTGGTTGCCCAAGCCGGAGGGCTCCCGCAGAATCCGCCGGTGGACCGAACGGTCACCCGGACCCCGGCGGATGTGTCCGACGAGCGCGGTCCCCCTCCGAAGCTGCCACGTCTTGGAAGCACGGCGGCGGGCCCCGTCCTGATCTGTGTGGCCGTTCTGATCACCCTGAATGCGTTCGCGTTCCGCGGGCTGCTGTCGAGCCAGCATCCCGACGTGCTGCCGTTCTGGCTTCCCACCTGGTGCTATCTGGGGAAGAGCCTGGGCGCGGGACACATCCCCCTCTGGAACCCGACTGTGATGGGCGGCATCCCATTCGCGGCCGACCCTCAATCGGGCTGGTTGTACGCCCTTCCCATGCTGTTGTTCACGGCTTTTCCGTGTCACGTCGCCATCCGTTGGTTCATCGTCTTGCAGCCGGTCCTGGCCGGGCTGGGGATGTACTGGTTCCTCACCAGCGAGAAGCTCTCGCGCCCCGCGGCCACGGTCGGTGGTCTGGCGCTCTCTCTACCGGTTGGCGCTCTCTCTACCGGTGGCCGGATCCATCTACCTCCTGTCGCTTCCCTTTTCCGGTATGTGTGCCTGGACCGCCCTGCTGCTGGCAGCCGCCTCGCGCCTCCTGCGAGCGTCCACATGGCCTCGACGGTTCATGTGGCTGATCCTGTCCGCCCTCGCGTGGGGGCAGCTCGCCTCGGCCCATCTCAGCCATGGGCTCGTCGTGGGGACGGCGGCGCTCGTCACCTACGGCACGGCGCGGTTGATCACCGATGTTCGGAGCGGGGCCACCCGTGCCCGTGAGGCGATTGCCTTGGGCTCGCTCGTGTTGCTCGCGTTTCCTCTCGTCAATCTGGCGATCCTGCTGCCACGGCTGGCCTATCTCCCCCACACCACGCTCGGGGTGGGCTACGTTGGGCTCGACGCGCTCGCGAAGCAGTTCGGCACCTACATGGTGGACAAGGTGTTGACCGCGGGTATCGCGCCCACATTTCCCCTGAAGCTCGCGCCCACCCGCGGCACCTACCTCGGGGCCGTTGTCCTCGGGCTCGCGATCGCCGCCCTGTGGCATCGAAGGCAGCGCTCCCTGGCCATCGCCTTCGCTCTGTTCGCGGCGATCTGTTATGTCCTCTCGCTGGATGCCGTGGCGCACGCCCTGGGCCCGGTCGCGGGGAAGAGCACGATCGGGAGCTTTTACACGCACTTCCCCAACCGGCTGATCCTCGGGCTGTACCTCGCGTTGCCGATCCTCGGGGCGCTCGGGCTCGATGCATGGCGGGAGGCGTCATCCAACCGTCACCGTTTGATGATGCTGGCACCCGGCATCGTGGTCTGGGGAATCCTTCCACTCGCCTTCCGCGTGCCCCGCGCCAACTTCGTCGTCCCTCTCATCGGGGCGGGGGCCGCCGCCGCCGTCCTGGCGATGGTGACGCGCCGGCCTGGCCTCCTGCCCCTCATCCCACTCGCGCTGGCGGTCGAGCTCGCGGTGAGCGGTCAAGGGATCGAGAGGCCGACCTTCCATTCGGCCCTCTACGTCGACCCGGGGCCGATCGCACGCTACCTCGAGCATCATCGCGGCGATGAACGCTATCTCAGCCTCGCACCCCGAGTATGGGAACCAACCGGTTATCACGTGCTCCAACAAGGGACGGACTGGGGGTTGATGGCGACCCAACGCTCGATGATCTTCGGCCTCGAGGAAGGCCAGGGGTATAACCCCGCGCAGCTCCCTCGGTATTGGACCTTCACGCGGGCCATGGACCCCAAGCCCATGCGCTACAACGCGGCGGGGTTCATCCACGCCGATCCACTGGTTCTCGACCTCCTGCAGGTCGCCTACCTCATTCAGCCCCACAGCGACCCCCCCGCCGTCTCGGGCCAGGTGCCGGTCGCCACGGAGGGCACGTGGGTGCTGTACCGCCTTCCGCAGCCGTCGCGTCGAGCCTCCGTCCTGACGTCCTGGGCCATCATCTCCTCACCTTCGCAGGCACTGGCGGCCGTCTCCTCCCCCGGCTTCGATCCGCAGCGCCAGGTGGTCCTGGAGGCCGATCCGCACCCAGGCATCGCCCCGCAAGCAGCCTCCGGGGGGACGGCGACGTTCCGGTGGAAAGGAGAACAGTCAGCCCAGGTCGTGGTCGACACCCTCTCACCGGCCGTCGTGTTGATCAGGAACGCGTACGCGCCGGGATGGCGAGCCACAGTGGACGGCCGGCCCTCGCACGTCCTGCCTGCCGACGATCTGCTGCAGGGAGTGCCCGTCCCCGCCGGGCACCACGTGATCCATCTCTCCTACGTGGAGCCCACCATCGGGTACGGCCTGGCAGGTTCGGCCATGACGCTGGTGGGATTGCTCGTCGCGGCTGGGCTGCTTCAAAGGCGCCAACGTAGGGATCGGTCATTGCGGACACCGAACGGACCCGGAGCCGCGCAGAGCGAGGAGTGACGGTATCCTCGTTGCTCATGCGTCGCGACTCGCCCGTTCGCCGACCCCGCAGCCCGTGAAGACGTTCGACCGCAAGCCCCGAACCCTGCCGCCTCACCCGCTGCAGCCCCGGCCGAGACCTTCCCTCGGCGACATCGGGTCGTGGATGACAGCGTTCCTGGTCGCCGGCACGCTCGCCCTGGCCATCATGGCGTTCTTCCTTTCGATCTACGCCGCGAACAAGCTGCCCGTACCCCTCGGCTGGGACACCTCGAAATACCTGTGGCGCACCTCGCTGCTGAAAGCGGTCGGCTTCGCCCACATGACGACGGCCGTCCAACAGGGGATCGGGGTGGATCCCGGACGACCGGCTTTCCCGGTGATCGCCGCGACGTTATCCGCGACGCTTCACGTCAGTCCCTTCCGGCTGGCGGCGGTCCTGCCGGCCGTGTCCGCCGCCGCGATCGGGCTCGGCGCCGGCGCGTTCGTGGCCGTGGCCCTTCGCCGGCCGACCTGGGAGTTCGCGGCGACCGCTCTGTTCGTCGGCATGTCGGCGTTCGTGGTACGGCTCGTGGGGCCGGAGACGTATCAGGACAATCTGTTCGCCGCGGCCGTGTTCGTCGCCGCGGCGACCCCGATCGCGCTGTCGATCGGGAACCGGCGAGCTCTCCTGCCTGCCGCGCTGCTGTTCGGGGCCGGTGGGGTGATCCACTGGGCCTTCTTCCTGTTTATGGTGGCCACGCTGGGATTGACGGCGGCCGCTTACTTCCCGACCTCGATCAGGAAGTGGCGGACCGGCGAGCAGGCGATCCTCGACACCCCGTCAGCTCGCCTCGGCGGCGTGATGCTCGGGGGCTTCGCCTTGGCCGGCGTGACCATCCTGGGAATCCTTCACCTCCCCCGCGAGCCTCACCTCTCGGTCAGCGAGTTCGCCAAGAAGCTGCGGCAAGATATCCCCAAGTACAAGTTCGCGGTCATGCTCCCGACCGCCCTGATCGGCGTCGGGTCCCTGGCCGCCGCCTCACGGCGCCACAAGGGCGACGCAGAGGAGGGCGGGAGCCGCGCCCGGTTCGTCCTCACGCTCTTGCTCGCATGGGGTGCCGTGACCTTGGGCGGATACCTGGCGTTCAAAGTGCTGCACCTGCGGGTGCCGGCCCATCGCTTCCTGGCGTTCGCGCTGGCGATCCCGCTCCTGGCCTCGCTCGGCGTCATCGCCGTGGGTCGCTTCCTCGCGCGGTGGGGCCGGCCGCTGGCGGCCGTCGTGGTGATCGCCGCCCTGGCGGGGGCCGCCTACCTCTCTCACGTCGTCCTGTTCGGGGTCCAGGCGTGGATGGATCCGGCCAAAGTCACGGACGCCGCTCAGGTCGGCGCCTACCTCCACACGACGCGGATCGGCGTCGATCGCCCCATCGTGTTCATCGTTGGCCAGTCCGACAGCAGCTACACCGCGCTGATGGGACACATGATCAAGGCCACGTTGCCCGCGGAGCGCATCGGGCACGTGTACCTGTTCATCGGTTCCCCGGAGGACTACCTGGCCAAGCGCCCGCTGGACACACCGGACGGCCCGAGCGCTCTCTCCGCGCGCTACCTCCGAGCCATGGCCCCGACGTATGCGCAGAATCCCGTCGCGCTCGTCCTGTTCTCCTTCAACGCGGACGCGTTCAACCAGTGGGTCCAGACACATCCGGACGACCTCGTCGCTCGAAACGTCGGTCTCGTTCGAGGACCCCGGCCGCCGACGGCCGTCCCCTACGCCAAACCGCCCTTCGGAGGTCTGGGCGGGTTCTGGGTGGGCGTCCTGGGTGTAGCGAGCATGTCGCTCTTCGCCGTCATCGGTCTGGGATGGGCGATCCTGCTCCTGGGACGATGGCTGACGCCACTTCCAATTCTGGCCGTCTCTCCCGCCGTGGGGATCGCCGCCCTCGTGCTGGCCGGAGTGCTCGTCGACCGGGTGGGGATCCGGCTGGACGGAGCCGGTGGGATCTTCGCCCTGGTCCTCGCGACGATGTCGAGCTGGGCGGTACTGGGGATCGGGCGGCTCAGGGCTCGTTCCTAGGGAGCGCCATTTCCCCCGGGGGCGATGGTTCCGCTCCATGCGCGGATCGACGTCCGTACCGGGCGGCCGCCAACCCAGCCATCGTCGTGACCAGGTACACGAACACACCTCCCGCGCCGGCGAGGCGCGCGCCGAACTCGTCGGCCACGAGTCCAGCCAGGATCAAGAAGGCGGCCCCGACGACCGGCGCCATCGACACGAACGTCTCTACGGACGCCTTGGGGTCGAGGATCGCCCGGGTCCACCCCGCCCCGCACGCCCCCAGGAGGACCAGGAGGCCCAATCCCCACAAGGACCCTCGAACGAGGGACGTCTCCGCTCGAAGGGGCGAGGCCTCGATGAACGCAGAGGGCGGTGCCGGCGCCCGAAGCACCAGGACGCCGGGTCCGACCGCCGTGGCCCCGAGCTGCCGCGCGTCCTGGAAGCTCCGGCCGGCAACGCCCTGCAGCACGAGTGTGACCGGGTCCTTGCCGATCAAGGGAACCACGTCCTTGCGGTATGGCCGAGTGGCCAGCTCGAGCCGCGCGTTGGGCGGCGGCGTCAGCCGACCCTGCAGGAGGTCCGACACGTCGCCGACGAAGACGTGCGCGTCGGCCTCTCGTTGGGGGGGCAGGCCGATCTTGATCTCGCGCTCCGCAAGGATCGGACCGGTGGGAAACGGCGCGAGGAAGTAGTCGACGACGAAGATGACCGGGTCATGGGGCGGCAGCGTCTGCAGGTATTGGCCGGCCAGTCGGGCCTGCTCCAACGTCTGCTCCTTCAGCAGGACCGGGTACCGGTACCAGCGGAACACCCCAGGCAGGGCGAGCGCCGCCACGGCCACCACGACGAGGCCCCATGCGGCAACGACCCCGGCCCGCGCATCGGGCGCGCGAAGCCGGGCCGTCCGAACCCGGCTGGCGAGGAACGCCACCACCCATGCGGTCACGATGGCCCCGGGCACGGCTACCAGCAGCGCCAGGAAACGGGCGGGCGGAAGCTTCAACGTCACAGCTCCGAGCACGATCCCGGCGAACATCACGCCCGTCCACGCCGCCAGAAGGCGCCCCGAGAACGCCCTCTGGCGGCGCCTCGAGTCCTCCTTGGATGCACCCAACCCGCTTTCGGGGACCGCATCCATCCGCAAGGTTCGACGACCCGGGACGAAGGCCCACCCACCGATCGTGCCGGCCACCGCAGGGGCCATCAGCCTGAGGAGGTCACGCTTGAACTTGTTCCAGTACAGCACGCGGTCCTGCCCGACCTCGATCGTGACCAGAGGAGCGCGGAGGACCACGCCGATCAACACGGCCATGATGGCGGCCACCGTCGCCGCCACGCGTGCCACGACGCCGGCCTCGGTCCGAGCGAGCGACGGCCCCGGCTCCGGTCCCGATCGACGGGCGGACAAGAGGGCAAGGGCACCGGTCACGATCAGGACCATCCCGAACGTCACCAGGAAGTCCCAGTGGGCCACTCCCGCCGCCACGAGCATCGCCACCGCCCCCCAGAAACCGCCGCCGCCCCCGACCGCCCAGGCGAGCGGGACCAGCGCGGCCACGATCAACACGAGGTTCAGGGTGTTCGACAGGTTCTCCCCCACCAGGTGGGTCGGTCCCACCACGACGCCGGTCACGGCCACGACGAGCGCCCATCTCGCCCGCCCGGCCCCCAGCCCTGCGCTGGCGAACGCCCCCACGGCCAGGGCCAGGAGTGAGACCAGGATCAGCGACAGCACGGGCATGATCTGCAGCTGCGACAGACCCGTGAGCGATCCGGCGATGGCCGAAAGGATCGGATACCCGGGACGGGACGCCGCGCTCCCCGTTCCGATGCCCTGCGACGCCAGATACTGCGCGCGCCACACGTAGTACGCGGGATCGAAGCCCACCGGGAGGGAGAGGTGGCGCACGGGATAGGCCAGGAAATACAGCAGGAACACGCCGAAGGAGAGCGCCAGCGCGGCCGCCGCGAGACCGACGACCCGGCGGCTACCCAAGGGTCGCGCCGCGTGGGCAACCGGGCTCTCCGCGAGCTGCTCGGTCATTGCGCCTTCGTCCCGGCCATGCGCTACGCCGGCAACGCCGCCAGCAGCCTGCGCACGGCCTTGGCCGCGTCGAGCGCTTCGGTGACCGCCCGCACTACCACGATCCTCCCGGCCCCGGCCGACACCACCGAGCTGAGCGTTTCCGGGTCGATGCCGCCGATGGCGAACCAGGGACGTTGCTCGTGAGCCGCCGCCACCCGAACGAGATCCACCCCCACGGCCGGACGCCCGGGCTTGCTCGGCGTCTCGTACACGGGGCCGACACACACGTAATCCGCCTGTGGCGAAGCCCCCCGGAGCTGGTCCTCGCTGTGCGTCGACAGGCCGATGAGCATGGCCGGCCCTACCAGCCTCCGCGTCACCGCCGGAGGGAGGTCGTTCTGTCCCACGTGCACGCCGTCCGCCTCGAGCGCGACCGCCACGTCCGGCCGGTCGTTCATGATGAACAGCGCGCCGTGCCGCCGGGCCGCCACCGCGAACGCCTCACCCCACTGCAGGAGATCCCCGCCCTCGGCATCTTTCTCCCGGAGCTGGATGATGTCGGTACCCGCATCGAGAACGGCCTCCAAGAAGTCCTCCAGGTCACCGCGGCCTCGACGCGCGTCGGTGACCACGTACAGGCGAGATCGGGCCAGGCGTTCCCGTCGCCACTGCCCAGGATCCTCCCCCCGTCGTCTCGCCGCGCCTGCTGGAGGTTCGGCGGAAGCGGTCGACATCACCCGCCTGCCACGGCCCGAACGAGCTCCAGGCGGTCACCGTCGGCCAACCGGACGCGCTCGTACCGGGAGCGCTCCAGGGGCTCACCGTTTCGCTCGACGACCACGAACCTCGGATCCAGGGCCCGCGCGCGCACGAAGGACGCGACGGTCATGCCCGGGTCGATCTCGTACGACGTGCCGTTGGCGGTGACGCGCATGGCCCCCCGATTGTATGGGCGGCTCCCCCCCGAGGTCCGCCCCCGATGGCCGAGCGGCCCACGGGTCTACGGCGAGGCCATGCTCAGCATGCGCTCGGTGGCGGGCGTCACCTCGGCCCAGTCCTCCCACACCGGCTCATAGCCGAGCTCATGGAGGCGGGCCGCCACCTCAGGCGGCGAGCGGCGGTCCGCTACCTCGAACTGCTCGGTGGCCTCGTTCGGCCGCGTGTAGCCGCCCGGCTCCGTATGCGACCCCGCGCTGGCGTGGGTGATCCCAATCTGGAACAGGCCGTCCCGCAGCTCCGGAGCCTCACGCGTCGACATCACCAGCCCCGCGTCGGGGAGCAGCAGCCGAAAGGCGCACACGAGTTGGACCAGCTGGGAGTCGGCGATGGGGTCTCGTGGCAGGTATCCCGCCGCGGATGGACGCAAACGGGGGACGCTCACGCTCACCTGGGAACGCCAGTGGTGCTTCATCAAGAACCGGGCGTGCGCGGCCGTGGCGATGGCCTCGTATCGCCAGTCGTCGTGCAGGCCGAGCAGGGCACCGATCCCGAGCCGGCGCATCCCGGCCCGCGCGGCCCGCTCGGGCCCCAGCAGCCGCCATTCGTAGTGCCGCTTCCTGCCTGCGAGATGGATCTTCGCGTAGGTCCCGGGGTGGTAGGTCTCCTGATAGATCACCACGCCGTCGCACCCGGCCGCGGCAAGGCGCCGGTATTCCTCTTCGCTCCACACCTGAACCTCGATCGAAAGGCTCGGCACCTCGCGCGCCAGCAAACGGATCCGCTCCTCGAGGAACTCCACGCCGGTCAGGCGTTGGTGCTCTCCGGTGAGCAGCAGGATCGACCGGAACCCCTGACCGAGGAGGTGCCGGGCCTCATCGAGCGTCTCCTCGGGCGACAGCGTCTTGCGAGCGATGGGGAGCTCGCGGGCGAACCCGCAGTAGACGCACGTAGTCAGGCACTCGTTCGACAGGTACAGCGGGGCGTACATGCGCATGGTCCGGCCGAACCGCGCCGCAGTCAGCCGACGCGACGCTCGAGCCAGCTCCTCCAGGCGCTCTCCCGCAGCCGGAGAGAGCAACGCCGCGAAGTCAGGCAGGCCGCGCTCCAGGGGCGAGGTGGCCAGGGCCCGCTCGACCCCTGCCGGCGACGCCGTCCAGGCTGTCTCGAGCAGCCGATCGAGCGGCAGGCGCGCCAGGACCTCCGCGAACGTGTCCTTCGGCTCGGGCGCGGTGAATCCACGGTCGGCGCTCACGACGACTCCAGGGTAGGGTCGGCCAGCGAGCTTCGTGCTTTCTCGAGGAAGCCCGTGAGTGGGCTGGAGGCTTCGGCCGCGTCGCGTTCGCGTCCTAGGCCAGCCAGGTGCGCTCGGCGTCCAGCCTCCACTCCCAAGCGGAAGGCCACCGCCATCTCCACCGGGTCCGCCGCGACGGCGATCGCCGTGTTGACCAGCACCGCCGCGGCGCCCATCTCCATGGCCTCCGACGCATGTGACGGCGCGCCCAGCCCAGCGTCGACCACGACGGGAACCGTGGCTTGCTCGATGATGATCTGAACGGCGTCACGGGTCCGGAGGCCCTGATTCGAGCCGATCCACGAGCCAAGGGGCATGACCGTCGCGCAACCCACCTCCTCCAGGCGCTTCGCCAGGACAGGGTCGGCGTTGATGTACGGCAGGACGGTGAAGCCGTCCGCTACGAGGATTTCGGCCGCCCGAAGCGTCTCCACGGGATCGGGAAGCAGGTAGCGCGGCTCTGGCGTCACCTCCAGCTTGATCCAGGTCGGCATCCCCGCCGCCCGAGCCAGCCGGGCAAGCCGCACAGCCTCGGGGGCGTCCATGGCGCCGCTCGTGTTCGGGAGGAGGAGGTGGTGACGCGGGTCGATGAATTCGAGGATGTCGCGTCCGCCGGTGGCATCGAGATCGACTCGACGAAGGGCCACCGTGACCATCTCCGTTCTGGAGGCGACCAGGGCACGCCGCATGACTTCGTAGGAGCCGAACTTTCCCGTGCCCACGATGAGGCGGGAGGCGAACGCGCGCCCCGCGATCTCCAGGGGATCGGCGAGCTGAACCCGTGCCGTGTCTTCGGTGGGTTCCGTTCTCTCGGTGGAGATGTCGGATCGCTCCCTTCGCCGGCGTTATCCGGATCAGGTTCGCGGGTCGCCGGCGCTGTCGCTCGCCAGCCGGCCTCTCAGCCCGGTTGCCCGAGCTCCCCGGTGGTTCGGCCTCGATTATACGGGTGGCCCCCGAACCTCCAGCCGGGCCGCTGCTACACTGCGCGGCATGACGCGGTTCCGTTAGGTCCTCCGCGGCCGCCGGCGCCCCGCCGAGCGGCTGCCAAGACGGTCTTCATCTCATCGCCGTCTCTTCGGAGCTTGCGTCGTGCCCACACCTTCACGTGCTGCCGCTCGTCGCGTCGCCCTGGCCCGGCTGATCTCCTACGCGGGAACCTCGGCCGCGTACACCGCCCTGCTGTATGTCGTCTACCAGCGCACCGGCTCCTCCACGTGGGTGGCGGGGACGTTGTTCCTGACGCTGGGAACGCGGGGGGCCATCACGCCGCTCGCCGGGTCCCTGGGCGACCGCCTCGATCGACGCCGGGTGATGATCGTCTCGGATCTCCTGGGAGCGATGTGCTTCCTCGGGCTCGCATTCGCTCGCGGCCCGGCCCTCCTGGTCGCCCTGGCATTCCTCGCCACGCTCATGGAGGCGCCGTTCTTCCCGGCCTCGGCGGCCGCGATCCCCAACCTCGTGGGCCCCGCCGACCTCGCGTGGGCCAACGGGACGGTTGCCTTCGGTTCGAGCCTCGGCTACGTGGCCGGTCCGACGATCGGCGGCCTGCTGGTCGCCGCCGGAGGAGCCGGGATCGTGTTCGCCCTCAACGCAGCGTCGTTCGTGGTCTCCGCTGCCCTCGTGGCGACCGTCAGAGGATCCTTCGCGGGTCTCCGCACCGATGTCGAGGAAGAGGTCCATCGAGGCACGCGCGCCGGATTCGTGTTCCTGTGGAACGACCCTGTCCTGCGCCGGGTGACGTCGGCCGCCGCGGTGTTCGCCGTCTCCGTCGGCAGCATCCTGGTGGCAGAGTTGCCGCTGGCCGCCGCGTTCGGGGCCGGCGCGCTCGGCTACGGATTGCTGGGAACGAGCTTCGACTTCGGCGCGATCTTCGGCGCGCTCGCGGCCAAACAGGTCACGGAGTCGAGGCAGGCGCCGTGGCTGGTGGGAGGGAGCTTCGTCACGGCTGCCGGACTGGCCGCAGTGGCGGTCATGCCGACGTTTCCCCCCGTCCTGGCGGCCATGTGCGTCTCCGGAGCATCGGACGGCCTGGTGGACGTCGTGGTCGAGGTGATCTTCCAGCGGCGCAGCCCCGACGCTGTGAGGAGTCGCGTCCTGGCAGCCCTCGAGGCCGTCTTCCTCCTCGGCCTGGCGGTGGCCTTCCCGTTCGGCGCCTTGCTCGTCGGCGCCCTCGGCCCGAAAGCTGCCTACGCGCTGGGAGGGGCAGGCTGCGTGGCGTCCGCGCTCATGATGCTTCCGCTGCTCAGAACGGGGCCTCCGGCCCCAAGGTCGCCGGAGGTCGATCGGTCACCGAATCCGGGCCTCCCCTTCATCGGGGACGCTGGGCCCTAGAATGTGGCGAGGCCCGCCCAGCCCGAAGGGGCGGAGACGTCCGTGTCAGTCATCGAAACCGCCATCGAAGGCCGCTACCAGATCATCACCCGTGTCGCCTCCGGCGGCATGGGCGAGGTGTATCGCGCGCACGATGCGGTATTGGCCCGCGACGTCGCCATCAAACTGTTGCATCCTCAATTAGCGGGCGACCGTGGTTTCGTCGAGAGGTTCCGCCGCGAGGCAAGAGCCGCCGCCATCCTGAACCACCCCAGCATCGTGGGGGTCTACGACTGGGGCTCCACGGACGGCACCTACTTCATGGTCATGGAGTACGTGCAGGGAATGAACCTCCGATCGCTCCTCGCCGAGTACGAGCGGCTGGAGCCCGCCCAAGCCGTGGAGATCTGCCTGCCGGTCCTGGCGGCGCTGGATCACGCCCACGGCCATGGGATCGTCCACCGGGACGTGAAGCCCGAGAACATCCTGATCGCCCGGAGCGGAGGCGTGAAGGTTGCGGACTTCGGACTGGCCCGCGCCTACGCCGACTCCTACGTCTCTCAGGCCGAGGGCACGGTGACCGGCACGGTGCAATACCTGGCCCCCGAGCAGATCCAGGGGGAGCCGGCCGACCCGCGAACCGACCTCTACGCCGTGGGCGTCGTCCTTTTCGAGTTGCTCACCGGCCGACCTCCGTTCATCGGCGAGACCTCGCTGGGCATCGCCTACCAGCACCTCTCCAGCCGCGTCCCCACTCCGTCCATGGTGGTCCCGACCGTTCCCCCAGAGCTCGACCGGATCGTCCTGATGGCTACGGAGAAGGAGCGCGACCGCCGTCCGGCTTCGGCGAGAGCCCTGCGCGACGAGCTCATCCGGGCCACGCCCAGCCTGGCGCCGGCCGGTTCGGTTCGGCAGCTCGCCGCGAACATCCCGGCGGCGGAGCTGATCCCTCCGGACCGCGCCCCCACGGTCACGATCCCGCGCTCGCTGTCGCCACGGGCCCGCCGGGCCCGCACGCTTCGAAAGGTCCTGGGCATCGTCGGCTTGGTCCTGCTTCTGGCCGTTGGATCTTGGGCGACGTGGACGTACGCCATCCCGCACTACACGAAGGTCCCCGGAGTGGTCGGGTTGTCGCAACGACTGGCGGAAGGAAGGATGCGAACTGCCGGGTTGGCCGTCGAGATCGGGGACGGTCGGTATTCGACCCAAGTGCCGGTCGGCTCGATCGTGGCCGTGCAGCCGCCTCCGGGGACGAAGCTGCGCAAGGGCACCAAGGTCCTGCTGTTCCCTTCACTCGGGCCGCGGCCCGTGGAGGTCCCCGATGTCACCGGGGACACGGAAGCGGAGGCGACCAAGACGCTGACCGGCCTCGGGTTCGTCGTGTCGGTCCGCCGTGCCTTCGACGACACCGTTGCCGCGGACCGTGTCATCCGCCAGAGTCCCGACCCCCGGACGAACCTCCAGGAGGGGGCCAAGGTGACCATCACGGTCAGCAAGGGTCCTCCGCCCGTCGGGGTTCCCAACGTTGTGGGGCAGCCGGCGGCGGACGCGCGCGCCACCTTGGAAGCCTTGGGGTTCACGGTGAAGCAGAAGAACGCGTACTCCACCGACGTGCCGAAGGGCGACGTCATCAGCACCGACCCGCCGACCGGCGAGACGGCCCCGAAGGGCTCGAAGGTCACCATGGTCGTCTCCAAGGGGCCCAAGACCTTCGCCATGCCCAACGTGGTGGGAATGACGAAGGAGGAGGCCGTGAGCTTCCTCCAGAACCTGGGGCTCGTCGTCAGGGTCTACGAACTCCCCCTCACCGACCCTCCGAACACCGTGGTCCTCCAGGACCCCGATGCCGGAGCGACCGTGAAGCAGGGTCAGACGGTCAAGATCTTCGTCACTCAACCGTAGAGCCGATCGCGTGCGCATCGGGGCGCACGTGCCCACGCGGGGCAGCTTGTTCGGAGCCATCGACTCAGTCCTCGCGTGCGGTGCCGAGGCCGCGCAGATCTGGGGGTCGAACCCACGGGCGTGGGCGCCCCCGTCCGTCCGCGCCGAGGTCGCTCGAGAGTTCGGCCGGCTGTGGCGTGCCGAGAGGCTGGGGCCGCTCGTCCTGCACGCCCCGTACATGGTCAACGTGGCCTCGCCGAACGCCGACTTCCGCCGGCGCTCCGTGGACCTCGCAAAGGCGACCGTGGCGCTGGCCGAGACCATCGGCGCCACCGGGGTTGTGGTTCACGCCGGCGCGGCGGGCGCGACGACCGAGCGAGCCACGGCCGTGGAGTCGGCAGCCACGTCTCTTCGGGCGATCGCCGGCGGCGCCAGCGAAACCTCGGTCTTCGTCGAGCTCACCGCGGGTACGGCCGGCTCGGTGGCTTCCACCTTCCGCGAATACCGAGAGCTGCTCGACGCGTGTCACGCCCATCCCAGACTGGCCCTGTGCGCGGACACGTGCCACCTCTTCGCCGCGGGCTACGACCTGCACACCGAATCTGGCGTGGCGAGCTGCTTCGACGAGATCCGCATGCTGAGCCTGAGCCGCCGACTCCGCCTGATCCACGCCAACGATTCGAAATTCGCCCTCGGGGCCCGGCGGGACAGCCACACGCACATCGGCCAGGGCCACATCGGGGAGGCCGGTTTCCGGGCCATCCTGCACCATCCCGCGGTCCGTACCTGCACGGTGCTGGTGGAGACCCCCGGCCGGCTGGAAGATCACGCTCGCAACATCGCCACCCTGCGCAGGCTGGCGGGTCCGTAATCCGACTTTCGGACTCCAGGGGGCCTAGGGCCGGAAGTGCTGCGCGTTCGTGATGAGCGCGTACAGGATGAAGGCGTTGATGGCCAGGCCGATCACCGAACCGCCGGCGGCTCGGCCCAACGACAGCAGGTTCAGGAAGCCCGCCACGGCAGCCAGGATGATGCCGAGCATCCGCCCGGGCTCCCGCAGGTCGAGCACCCTGATCCCGGCGTAGACCTCGAGGGCCCCTACGGCCAGCGTGATGAGGCCCACAAAGAGGAACAAGCCGCCCACACCCCTGCCGGCTGCCACGCCCGCCCCCGAGAGCAGGAGGATTCCCGTGAGGATGGACACTCCTCCGCCCACCAGCAGGAGGACGGCGGCCGCCGTGACGACGCCGGGTCGGGCCTGCGGCGCGCGGTCAGGAGGCGGTGGAGCGTCGGGCGAGTAGCTCATGTCCGCGTTCCTCTCGGCAGGGACGAGCGCAATATACCCTCGCCCACGAACCGAACCAAGCTAGCGGGGCCTCAGGGTTCGGACTCGGCGTCCTTGGTCTCCTGATAGGAGTACCGCTCCTCCCGCCAGGGATCGGCATGCGTGTGGTAGCCCCGGACCTCCCAGAACCCCCGCTCGTTCCGAGCCACGAACTCCAGTCCTCGCAGCCACTTCGCGCTCTTCCACGCGTAGCGTTTGGGCACGACCAGCCGCAGCGGGTAGCCGTGTTCGGGCGCGAGGGGCTCTCCCCCGTGCCCCCAGGCCACCATGACGTCGTCGTCCATCATGGCCCCCAGAGAGAGGTTCGAGGTGTAGCCGTAGTCGCAGTGGGTGATCACCCACGCCGCCTCCGGCTTCGGCCCCGCGCGCTCGGCCAGGGTCCGGAACGGCACGCCCTCCCACTGGTTGTCGAGCGTGGACCATCCCGTGACGCAATGCATGTCAGCCTGGACCCGCTGGGGTCCCATCGCCTTGAGCTCGGAGTAGGTCACCGTGAAGGGGCTGTCGACCAGGCCGCTCACCTTGAAGTCCCAGGTGGATTCGTCGAAGCGCGGGATGGGACCGTACTGCAGGACCGGCCACCCTTTGACCAAGCGCTGTCCAGGAGGGATCCGTGCAGCGACATCATCCGGATACCGGGGGCCGAGCAGCCTCACCGCCGACCATCCTTTCTGGCCGGAGCCACGACCCGGTCCCAGATCCGGACGGCCTCGTCGACCTCCGCGGGCGACACGTCACGATGGGTCACCAGACGAATCTTCCCGGCGACCACGTTGACCAGGACCCCCGCTTCCCGCAAGTGCTCTCGCAGCTCGAAGGGTGCGACGCCGATCGCCTGCGTGTCGGCGAACACGATGTTGGTCTCAAC
>VAYC01000031.1 GCA_005885025.1 Actinomycetota bacterium
CCTTGCGGATCCCCCGCAGCTCGTCGACAGGCATGACGGTACCGCCGCCCACCTGATGGGTATTCTCGAGGGAAAGCAAGTCGACCACATCGACGCCGTAGGGATCGGGTTCGAGGGCCTCGCCGACCATCTCCGCGGTCAGCTGCCCGCGGACTGCGACGATCGACTTGAAGGCGATGCCCGACATGGCGGCCGCCGAGGCCACCTCGACCGTCGCGACATGGGACGTGCCCTCGCAGACCAC
>VAYC01000213.1 GCA_005885025.1 Actinomycetota bacterium
CTCCTCGCTCGTCTCAGGCCGGCCCGTACCAGGGCGGGGCCGTTCCGCCGGTGAGGATGGCCTTGCGCTTCCGCTCGGCCCGGTCCAAGAAAGGCAGGTGGATAAGGAACCCCACGACAGAGGCACCGAAGAAGGACCACGAATAGACCTGCACGTTGCCGGGGTCGTGGTAGGCGAAGACAGTGATCTGCGGACCTCCTGCCTGGAAGAACGCGTGGGCCGCCACCAGGTTCGTGTGGCCCGAGATCGCGAACATGAAGTCCTCGACGGCGAACGTGGTCGGGTCGACCGTCACGCAGTTCGTCTCGAGGGGCTCGGCGGGGTCGCACACCTTCTTGCCCTGCGTCTCGAACTGCTGCTCGGCCTGGGCAGCGAGGTAGTTCTGGATGGCCGGCTTGGCGTTCTGGGTGGCCGACTTCGTCTTGTACGTGGGCGGCTCCCAGGGCTGACCCGGGTACTTGCTGGTCTCCGGGAATCGCGAGGGCAGCGGCCCGGTGCTGGCGGCGAACACCTGCCAATGTGGCTCGGTCCCGCGAGGACCCTGGTTGAGTTTTACATTTTGCACGCCGAAGATTGTCGGCTGGAACACCCAGATCGTCGAGTACAGGATCATCCATCCGAAGAACGACACGGCCAGGACCAGATAGGCCATCCGCAACCCGAAGATCGCAGACAGGATCACGTAGACGCTCCCCACGAACAGGATCACCGCGGCGAGCACCGTGATGAGGCCCTTGGCGAACGTGGGGGCGAGGGCCAGAGCCTGCATCACGGGCTCGACGAGGGCGAGGGTGAGGGGGAGGCGCTCGCGGAGGCCGAGGGGGAGGGTGACGCTGCTCCTCCGGGGAGGCATTTGTTGTCGGCCTTCGGGACCTTCTGGATCGAGAGGAGGTAATTGACCACGTCCTCGATCTGCTGGTCGTCCATGGCCCCCGAGAATTGCACGCTCCACGACGGCATGTCGGTGCCGGCCCGTCCCTGGGCGATCGTCTGGACGACCTGATCGAGCGTCAGGTGGTTGCACACGATCTGGAGGTTGGGGACGGCCACGAAGTTGCCGTTGTAGAAGTTCTGCCCTCCGTGGAGGCCGGGGCCATGGCACCGGACGCAGTTGAACCCGAGCTGGTTCTCCTCGGTGCCCGGCAGCGTGGTGAGGTGCCCGCGGAGGATCGACTGCTGGAGCAGCTGGGCCGTGTCGTTCTTGTTCGTCTCGGGCTCCGTCACGAACACGGCGGCCACCGAAAGCGCCATGGCTACCACGAAGACCGTGCCCCAGAACAAGAGCTTCACCAGGATGGACGTCTCGAGATCGGGGTCAGAGGGCCCCGGCTTCATGCCAGGCGGGATGTCGAGGTCCGCCCGGCGCCGGGGTCGGCGGAGCGAGGCCTGGGCCCCGATCACCGCGATGACCAGGACGACCCCGGAAGCGATCCCGATCAGGATCGC
>VAYC01000231.1 GCA_005885025.1 Actinomycetota bacterium
GGTGCCGGACGATTGACCGACCGGAGGAGCGGGAGCCCGACGGTGACCCCGATGAGCGCGATGCCGCCTCCCACGATGTAGACGCCCTTCGCCCCGAGCCAGCTCACCATGGGCCCCGCCGCGACGTAGGAGAGCGCCATCCCCACGTGCACGCATGCGTCGAAGGCGCCGGAGACGCGGCTGCGGACCGCGTCGGGAGTCCGGCGTTGCATGATGCCCTGCTCGGCCACCAGGGTCACGCCGTCCCCCACACCCATGACGAAGATGGCCCCGAGGACGAACGAGAACCACGGGGAGAGCCCGACCGCGATCGACATGCCGGCGATCATGGCGATCCCGATGACGAGCGCCGGCGGCTCCGTCCGGGCCTTGAGGTACCGGCCGAGGAGCGACCCCACGATCGAGCCACCGCCCCAGCACGCGATCAGCGAGCCGTACCCGAAGGACCCGGCGTGGAACAGCGCCACCAACGGCACGTCGGCGACCATCGTCATGGCCAGGCCGAGCACGATGGCCAGGAAGGACAACGTGATCGTACGGAGCACGGGGTCGGCCGACAGGAACCGGAACCCGGCGCGAAGCCCCCGGTGCTCGTCGCCGCCGTGCCGGTCCGCGTTGAACCGGCCGTGCACGGTGGTCACCAGCGCGGCGGATGCCAGGAACGTCACCGCGTTCACCGCGAACACCGCGCCGGCGCCGACCGTCGAGACCAGGACGCCGCCCACCAGAGGACCGACCAGGATCCCGGCGTTGCGTCCGAGGGCGACCATGCCGTTCGCCCAGCCGAGGTCCTGGTCCGCGACCAGGTTCGGGATGGCCGCGGAGGACGACGAAAGGAAGGGAGCCTCGGCCACCGCGGACAGGAAGGCGAAGGTGAGCAGCAGCCACGGCGCGTGCACGAGGGCCATGACGAAGAAACAAGCCGCGCCGGCCAGGTCGGACGCGATCATCACCCGACGGCGGTCGAACCGGTCACCCAGCGCCCCGGCGAAGGGGCTGACGAAGCCGACGGTGCCGAAGGTCAGGAAGAGGGCGGCCGCCACCCATGTCGCCGAACCCGTGCGCTTGTAGATCGTGTAATTGAGCGTCAGGTAAGCGGCAGCCCCGCCCGTGATCGAGATGAGCCGGGCCACAGCCAAGCGTCGAACCGGGGCTCTGGACCGCGTGGACTGAGTGGCCATGGAAACGCTCCTTCTGCAGCAAACGATCGGACGGACATCGGCACTACGTGAGTCGGGTCGCGGCCCGAGTGCCGGGGCCGCTCGCTAGCTGAGCGTTCTCATGGTCGGCCGAGTGTACACCGAGACGAACGGGGGGCGGCCCCGTTTGGGGGCCGCCCCACTTCGTTGCCGCTCGGATGAACCTATGGCGAGTAGACCATCGCGTTCTGCGCGTACGTCGGCGCACGGAGGTCCGTCCAGATGGGGTGGGCGGTTGCGCCCGCCACCGTGATCGCCTCGTAGTCGCCGATGAACCCCCCGCCGAAGAACGTGTCGTTGTTCGGGAACGACGACGCCGTCGACACCTTGATCGCCGGCGCCCCTTGCACCAGGTACCGGTCGTAGCTCGAGTTCGACGGCTTCGTCTGGCTGTAGGAGATGGCAAGTACACCGCTCGAGTCGGTGGCGATCGCCGGGAAGAACTGGTCACCCCCGGTGTCCGACACCTTCGTCACGGCCCCGTTCGACCAGAGGTACGTGCGACCCTTCCCGGTGTCGTAGGACGTCCACACGACCTCGGGCTTGCCGCCGGCCAGCGTGATCATCGGGAACGAGTTGTCCCTGAAGAGGAACCCTGGAAGCGGGCTCGGGATGTCGGTGAATCCGGGAGGGCTGATGGTCCTCGGACCGACCCATCCCGCACGGGGCCGCCAGTGCGCCAGCTGGATCGAACCGATGGTCGCGTCGGGGCTGGGGAATTCCTCCCACGTGATCCAGAACCCGCCGTGTCCATCCGAGGCCATGGCCGATCCCTGCGAGTACGTCGATCCCGGCGCCTTGAGCTTCTTGATGGGAGGCGTGGAGGTAGGCCCGTCGTTGAATTCGTAGATGACGATGGGCGAACGCACCCCGACCCCCGTGCACGAGCCGTACCTGGTCCAGGAGACGAAGACGTGGCGCTCGTCCTGCATGATGGCCGGCTTGTCCTGGAACTCGGCGTCGGAGTTCGGGAGGAGCTCGTAGTAGCTCCAGCTCCCGTTCGAAGGGTCACGACGCGCCAGCTCGAGGCCGCCGACGTTGCAGTCGAAGTAGTCGAAGGAGATCCCCGAGTAATAGACGACGCCCGCCGCGTCGATGGCCAGCCCCGGGTCTCCGGCGGCTCCGTTGCCGCTGTGCGGGAACAGATCCAGCGGTCCGTTGTCGGTCCACGTCTTGGCGTCCGTCGACGTGTAATAGCCGAGGTCCGCGTTTCCGTTCCACGAGTTGTAGTCGTTGGCGCCGGCCACGAAGGTCGTCCCGTTGTAGGCGATCGTGGTTTCGTTCGCCGGGCGCCCCGTGCTGTTGCAGTCAGCCTTGTAGTTCGTGGCCCCCGGCGTGGAGCAAGTCGTCGCGGGGGCGAGGCCGCCGAAGGCCGTGCCTCTGGCGTCTGGTCGGGCCACGCTGGAGAGGCGACCGCCGCGGGCCAGCGGTGTGCTCTGTCCTCTCGGTGTGGCCGTGGAGACGTTCGACAGCGCGCCGATGAGCGCCCCCGCCAACAGCAGCGTGCCAGCGCGGAGCGACCAGAATCTCCCTCTGCTCATGTGCCACCTCCTATGGGTCTTGTATCGCTGTCCATTCGGAGCCGCGGAAGGCTAGCACCAAGCCCGGCGGGACGCGAAGAGCCCCCGTGGAGGGCCAAGATCCCAGGTCAGAGGGCGTAACGGTCGGGGCACCCCGGGCGATGTACCAGGTGCCGATAAAGGCAAACCCGCCGTGAGGCGGGGACGCAAAGCCACGGGCCTCGTTGGACCCGCGACGGAGGTAGCCGGGCTGCCGAAGGAGGTTGTTGCATGTTCAGCAAGAAGCTTTTGATCCTCGTGGCGGCGGCCTGCTTCGTGCTGGCCGCGGCGAGCGGGGCCAGCGCCAAGGTTCGCGGAGGCGTCACCTCCACCTGGCGAACCGTGAGCAACGTGGTAGGGCTAAGCCAGTCCTCCAGCGATGAATCCCCGGAGAGCGACAGCGTCTCTCCCTCGCCGAGTCCTACGACTTCTCCCGAATCGGAGAAGGATGCCGACGACCAGGGCGACCAGAACGACCAGGGCGAGAACGAGAACGACTGCAACGAGCAGGAGAACGAGTCGCACGAGCAGGAAACCGAGTCGGACCAGGGAGATCAGGGCGATGCCGACCAGGAGAAGGACTGCACGGCTCCGGGCGTCCACGCCACCAGGAACGACTCTGAAGGCGACCATCGTGACGGTGACGACAACGAGCAGGACGGCGATCATCAGGGTGACAACCAGGATCACCAGGACCAGTCCCACGACGGTGGCGACCAAGGAGACAACGGAGACTAACCGGCTCCACACCGGAGCAAAGCAAGGGCGGGGAGCCCGAAGGGGGCCCCCGCCCTTCGTTTGCTGTCCGGATAGCTGCTACAGTGGTAGTCGAGGGTTCGGCATCGCAAGGTAGCTTCGAGCAGTTCCCTCACAACCGGCAATGAGCCGGAGGCCGACGGACAGCACTGAGGTTCGTTCGGGCCAGGAAAGGAGGGAATTGTTCGTGACCACTGGCACCGTCAAGTGGTTCAGCTCTGAGAAGGGCTTCGGCTTCATCTCCCAGGAGAACGGCCCCGATGTCTTCGTGCACTTCAGCGCGATCCAGGGATCGGGATACCGCAACCTCGAGGAGAACCAGAAGGTCGAGTTCGACATCACCGAAGGCCCCAAGGGCCCCCAGGCCGCCAACGTGCGGCCGGTCGCCTAACCGGAGCGAGTCTCACTCGCACAAAAGGACCCGTCGCGAAAGCGGCGGGTCCTTTTCGTTGCTGACCGCGATCGCTACCGGCGGGGGCCGGAGGACGGACCCTGTCCGAACCGCTCGCGACGGGCCCGGGGAGGGGGTGGCTCGACCTTCGGCATCTCGGCGGCGCGGGGCGTGTGGCCGGAACGCTCCATCTTCACCGTGATGTAGTCATCCGCGTGCCAGCGCTCGGTCTCCCGCCAACCGGTGGCGAGCAGATGACGGAGGTGTCCCGCAGCGCCCCTCCGCAACCGCTCGGTGCGAGGCTCTTTCAAGTAGAGGCGTTCGTGCATCACTTCGTGGTGATCGGCCATCGAGGCAGTCTACCAGCGGCTCTCAAGGGGAGTCGCCCCTTCACTGTGGTGCCGTGCCCGGGCTGGGAACGGACCTCGAGGGTGCCGCTCAAAGCGGCCAGGCGGTCGGCCATGTTCTGGAGGCCAGGGCTGGGAACGGACCTCGAGGGTGCCGCTCAAGGCGGCCAGGCGGTCGGCCATGTTCTGGAGGCCAGAGCCCAAGGGAGTGTGCTCGGCGTCGAACCCTTTGCCGTCGTCGGTGACCTCGAAGGCAAGGCCGTCGGCGTCGGGCTGCAACCGCACAGTGACCTTGGTTGCGGCCGCGTACTTGGCCACGTTCTGCAGGGCCTCCAGCGTGCAGAAGTACACGGCAGCCTCAGCGTCCTGGGGGTAGCGGCCGACGCCGTCGGCCTCCACCTCCACTGGAACGGCGGCCTTGCGGGCCTGGGCGGAGAGGGCCACCGCCAACCCCTGGTCCGCCAGCAGCGGCGGGTAGATTCCCCGGGCCAGATCCCGCAGGTTGTCCAGGGCGTCGGTTGATTGGGCCTGCAACTTCGCCAGCAGCTCGGCGACGCTCGGTGCATCCTTCGCCGCCAGTCGCTGGGCCAGGCCGAGCTGGATGCCGAGCGCCACGAGCTGCTGCTGTGCGCCGTCGTGGATGTTGCGTTCCAGGCGGCGACGCTCCTCGTCTTGGGCCGCGACCAGGCGCTGCCGCGAAGCCCGCAGCTCCTCGATCAGCCGGACGTTCCGCAGGACCAGGCCAGCCTGGGATGCCAGGTCGCCGATGAGCTTCTCCCCGGCCGGGCTCAGGGGCTCGTTCGCCGGCATGGCCACCGTGAGCGCTCCCAGAAGCTCGCCCTGGTGGCGAACGGGGAAGGCCCGGTCCGCGCCCGGCAGTGTCGGGAGCTCGCCGTTTCCCAGCGGGACAGGCTCCATCGCGGTCGCTCCGTCCTGGGGCCACGAGGCTGCGGCCCGCAGCTCCGATCCAACCCGCAGC
>VAYC01000232.1 GCA_005885025.1 Actinomycetota bacterium
AACGAATGGGTCGGCCCCATGAGCCGGTCGCGGACGCAGTCCCTGGAGGCGGCCGAGCGCATCCTGCGAACGGCGTGTGGCCCGCGACTTCGTCTGGGCTTCCCCCTGGCGCCGCTCACGAGCTTCCGGCTGGGTGGTCCTGCAGCGCTCTACGTGGAAGCCGAGAGCGACGCCGATCTGGCGGCGGTGGCCGAAGCCCTCGATTCGACGGGCATCCCATGGACGGTGATCGGCAAGGGGTCGAACCTGCTCGTCTCGGACCGCGGATTCTCGGGGCTGGTCATCCGGCTGGGAAAAGGATTCCGGTGGGCGGCACGGAACGGGGAGGAGCTCCTCGCCGGAGGGTCGATGCCCCTGCCCGCGATGTCGGGTGTGGCGCTGACCCATTCGCTGTCCGGTCTGGAGTTCGGCGTGGCCATACCCGCGTCACTGGGCGGAGCGGTGAGGATGAACGCAGGAGCCCATCACCATTCGATGGAGGAGGTACTGCGGAGCATCGACGTGTACTCGCTCCCGCAAGCCATGCGTTCGGTCCTCGCGGCGGATGAGGCAGACTTCGCCTATCGGCATTCGAGCCTGCCGGAGGGATCCATCGTGGTGGGGGCGACCGTCCGATTGCGCGCCGGTCGCCAGGAGGACATCCGCAGGGAGATGGAGGCTGCCCGCTCGTGGCGGCGGGCCACCCAGCCGCTGGCCGAGCCGAACTGCGGCAGCGTGTTCAAGAACCCACCTGGCGACCACGCGGCTCGGCTTGTGGAAGCGGCGGGAGCGAAGGCGCTGTCGGTGGGCGGAGCTTCGGTCTCGGAGAAACACGCCAACTTCATCGTGGCCCGGAGCGGGGCGACCGCCGAGGACGTTCACCGTTTGATCGGGATGGTGCAGGACGCCGTCGAGCAGCGTTTCGGAGTGAACCTGGAGACGGAGGTGCAACGTGTCGGCGATTTCGACCTCGCATCCCTCTAGCGGCATCGCGCTGCGCCCGGAGGCGCCGTCGCTGGCGCTGCCCGTCCGGGGTGGGTTCGCTCGGTGGGCTGTTCTGAGTCTCGGGCTGGCGATCGTGCTCGGAGCCGGATGGTGGGTCACCAACTCACCGGTGTTCGACCTCCGGTCCCTTCAGGTACGAGGAAACGAGCACGTGACAGCAGCGGAGGTGGCGCGCCTGTCGGGGCTCACCCGGAACACGAACGTGCTCTGGTTCGAGAGCGGCGCGGTCGAGCGACGGCTGGAATCCGATCCATGGATCCTCGACGCGCGGATCTCTCGGAGTCTCCCCGCGGGGATCAGCATCATGCTCGAGGAGCGGGTCCCGATCGCGGTGACGAACGGTCGGCACCCGATGCTGCTCGCGGGGGATGGGATGGTGCTGGGACCGGCGGGGGCGGACGTTCGCCTGCCGGTCGTGGAGACGACCGCGAGACTGGCGCCGGGCGACCGGATCTCGGCGTCCGACGCGCTCGCCGTGGTGCGAAGCCTTCCCGCCGATTTCCTTCCGGAAGTGGCTACCGTGGGCCGCCAGGGCCACGGACCGCTGGTGCTGGCCTTGAGAGATGGAGTGCAGGCGTTGTACGGAGACGCCACGGCGGCCACCTCCAAGTCGGAGACACTGCGAGCGGTCCTGGCCTGGGCAGCGCGGAACGGAGTCCGGCCCGGGTCCGTGGACGTGCGGGCTCCCACCGCTCCGGCTCTGCATCCCTACGTGACTGGACCGCGCAGCTCTCCGGCTGCATCGCCCAGTGCATCTTCACAACCCGGGGGTTGACCGACCCATCTACGTGTTGTAGTGTCCCGTCCTTGTGGGTGAGGTTTACATAACACTCACCTTGCAGTTGAGGTGAAGATCCGGCAAAGGTCCTGCAGGGAAGCAGGGACGCAAGCGCCGGCACGGGCGGGAACGGCACTTTCCCCAGGTAGAAAAGGCCCTGGTCAGGGCCCCGGGAGGGAGGAGAGCACCATGCAGTCTCCCCAGAACTACCTCGCCGTCATCAAGGTGGTGGGTATTGGGGGCGGCGGGGTGAACGCCGTCAATCGGATGATCGAGTCTGGCCTCAGGGGCGTCGAGTTCATCGGCATGAACACCGATGCCCAGGCCCTTCTGATGTCTGAAGCTGACGTTAAGCTTGATATCGGCAGAGACACAACTCGAGGGTTAGGCGCAGGCTCTAATCCCGAAGTGGGGCGCCGGGCCGCTGAAGAGCACCGCACGGAGATCGAAGAGATCCTCAAGGGCGCCGACATGGTCTTCATCACCGCGGGCGAGGGCGGCGGAACCGGGACCGGCGGGGCTCCCCTGGTTGCCGACGTAGCCAAGAATCTTGGGACCCTCACCATCGGGGTCGTCACGCGTCCGTTTTCTTTCGAGGGGCGGAAGCGCGCCATGCAGGCCGACATCGGCATCGCGGAGCTCAAGCAGGCGGTCGACACTCTGATCGTGGTACCGAACGACCGACTCCTCCAAGTCTCCGATCCCTCGACACCCGTTATCGACGGCCGACCAGGTCCTGTATCAGGGCGTGGACGGCATCACGTCGCTGATCATGACCCCCGGCCTGATCAACCTCGACTTCGCCGACGTGAAGGCAGTCATGACCGGAGCGGGGTCGGCGCTGATGGGCATCGGCCATGGCTCAGGCGAGGGCAGGGCAGAGGATGCGGCCAGGTCGGCCATCTCCTCCCCGTTGCTCGAGGCTTCGATCGAAGGCGCCAAGGGCGTCCTGCTGTCGATCGCCGGCCCGTCGGACCTTGCGCTGCACGAGGTGAACCGGGCCGCAGAGACCATCACCAAGGTGGCTCATCCCGACGCGAACATCATCTTCGGCGCGGTCATCGACGACGCCCTGGGTGATCAGGTGCGGGTGACGGTCATCGCGGCCGGCTTCGACAAGCTCGGGGCCGGCTCCCTGGCCAGGGTTCTCGAGACCGAGCCTCGGAGAGGCGAGCGCGAGGCGGTCCCATCCCTGTTGGAGGACGAAGATGAGGAGATGTTCAAGCCCGCGCCGGCCACCGTGGTGTTCGACGCGGACGAGGATCTGGACATCCCGGACTTCTTGAAGGGCTAGAGCACGCGCGGCCCCCATCCATGTGGGGGCGGGGAGCAACGAGGCGTCCTTCCCCCGCCTCGTGGAATCCTTCCCGCCCCCACGTTCATTTCCACCGGCGCCGCGGCTCGCTCTCGTATTAGGGTCGTTCCGTGCTCGACCGCCGCGTCCTCGACCATGACGTGACCGTGCTCGTGGCTCCGCGACTGGAGTCGGAAGGCTTCCTCGTCGCGTTCAGCGAGCGCTCGGGAGGGGTGAGCGATGGCCCATTCCGCGGGTTGAACCTGGGTCTGAAGAGCGGCGACGATCCCGACGTGGTGAGAGAGAACCGTCGCCGCCTCATCCGGGCCCTCGGTATCGCTGCGTTCGCGTGCCCTCGACAGGTGCATTCGACCAATGTGGTCCGCGTGGGGCCCGAGTCCGCCGGCATGGGATTCGTCGACCCCGCAAACGGGATCCCGGCCGCCGACGCCTTGGTGACCGCCTCTCCGGGCGTTCCGATCGCGGTGTTGACCGCCGATTGCGTGCCCGTGGCCCTGGTCGATCCCGCGGCGGGGGAGATCGCGGTGGTTCACGCCGGTTGGCGGGGGGTCGCCGCAGGCATGGTTCGGGCGGCCCTGGGCGCGTTCGCCAACCCCGCCGGTGTGGAGGCCGTCGTCGGTCCGGCCGTGGGCCCCGACCACTACGAGGTCGGGGAGGATGTGGCGGCGGCGGTCTCGGCTGCGTCGGAGGGTGGCGCAATCACCCGGCGGGAGCGATCGCGGCTCCTGCTCGACCTCCCCGGCACGGTTGCGCGGACGCTCCGGAACCTCGGCGTCAGGCAGGTCGAGCACGTCCAGGAATGCACGGCGTGCCAGCCCGAGCGGTTCTTCTCCTATCGTCGCGATGGCCGGACCGGACGCCAGGGTCTCATCGCGGTGCGCCTGTCCTGACAGGGGTGCGAGGGGACACAGAGGTGGCCGACCCATCGGTAGGGCGGGTGCCCGACCTGCGTGCGGCCATCGATCAGGTTCGCGCCGGGATCGCACGGGCGTGCGACCGTGCCGGGCGAACGTCGAACGAGGTCGTGCTGGTCGCCGTCACCAAGACCGTTTCGATCGAGGCGATCCGCACGGCGCGGACGATGGGGCTGGAGCACTTCGCGGAGAATTACGCGGGCGAGCTCGCCGAGAAAGCACCGCTGGTCCCCGCGACCTGGCACTTCGTCGGCAAGCTCCAGACGGGAACCGCGCCGCGGGTGGCCGATCACGCCGACGTGGTGCACTCGGCGGAGCCCGGACGAGCCCTCGAGCGGATGGCCGCGCGAGCAGCCCGCAGGGGAAAGCAGATCCGCTGCCTGGTCCAGGTGGACTTCACCGGGCGCCGACAGGGCGTCTCGCCCGAGGAGGTGGTGGAGTTCCTGGGAACCGCTGAGGGGCTTGCCGGGATCGAGCCGGTAGGGCTCATGACCCTTCCCCCTTGGACGGAGGACCCCGAGGCCACTCGCCCGTGGTTCGCCAAGCTCCGGGAGCTCCGCGACCAGCTTCGAGAGGTGCGGCCCGGCCTCACCGAGCTCTCGATGGGGATGTCCGGAGACTATGAGGTTGCGGTGGAGGAAGGCGCTACGATGGTGCGGGTCGGGACCGCCCTATTCGGCCCCCGGCCCCCGGATCGCGTCCCGGACTCCGACAGGAGCCCGGGTAGGCGAGGACCGCGCTGAAGAGGAGGAGCATGGCTGGGGTCTGGAAGAAGACGTTGCAGTACCTCGGTCTGGTCGAGGACGACGAGCTCGAAGAGCTCGAGGACGCCGATGCTTCCACGGCCCCGCCGGAGCCGACGTCGGTCCGGCGCATCGCGCGGACGGAGATGCCGGTGACTGATCGGCCGGAAGCGATCGTACGGACCATGCCTTCCACTCGGAGGGCGACCGCCGCGATCCATCGCGCCGAGCCGCGTAGATTCAACGAGGCCCGGGAGATCGGGGAACGGTTCCGCCAGGGCGTCCCGGTGATCATGAACCTCCAGTCCACGGAGGACGCCATCGCTCGCCGCCTGGTCGATTTCGCATCGGGCCTCGTGTTCGGGCTCGATGGCAAGATCGAGATGGTTGCCTCGCGCGTGTACCTGCTCACTCCGGCGAACATGGAAGTGTCCGCCGAGGAGCGCGAACGCATCGTGGAAGGGGGCTTCTTCAACCAGTTCTGATCGCGCTCCGCGGCCGGCTCGGACGGAAGGCGGGGGGGCGCTCTCAGACCTCGACCGGGCCATGGAGATCAGGCATGCATATCATCTGCATCCTGCTCACGCTCTACATGCTCGTGCTCATCGCGAGCGTGGTGATCTCTTGGGTCGCCGCGGTGCGTCCCTTGCCGTACTCGGGTCCAGTCAGGCAGGTCATCGACTTCATCCTCGCTATTACGAACCCCGTCTTTCGACTGGTTCGCGGGGTGCTTCCCCCCCTGCCCCTGGGAGGGCTGGGCATTGACCTGTCGCCGATAATCGTCTTCATTGTGCTGGGAGTGGTGTTGGGCGTCATTTGCTGAGGGGTGCGCGCCATGCCGAGGAGGAAACAAGAGAAAACCAAGGGCCCGGAGATCCAGCCAGCGACTGGCGAGTCCTCGCGCATCACACCGGTCGAGATCCAGCAGAAGGAGTTCGGTCTCGCCTTTCGCGGGTACAACGAACGGGACGTCGACCAGTTCCTCGACGAGGTGACCGAGGAGGTGGCCCGGCTCTACGCCGAGAACAAGCGCCTCCGCGAGGAGCTCGAGTTCGCCCGGACGTCCAGGCTGGATCTGGGGGGAGCTGAGGAGGCCGACGCTCTCCTCCGTCAGGCCAGGGAGGAAGCCGCCCGCCTCCTGGCTGATGCGCGCGCTCGCGTCTCTGCCATGGACCCGGGGCCCGACGCGTCCGGAGGGCGGGGAACCGCCGCCGCCCTGGCTCCGTTCGTGGCACAGGAGCGAGAGTTCCTCCAGAGCCTGGCCAACCTGATCCAGTCGCACGCCGAATCGGTGAAGGATCAGATCAGGCGGGCTCGGGACGCCGCCGCCCAGGCCTCCGCTCGGGAGGCGTCCGCCCAGACCGCTGCCCGAGAGGCCGCCGAGCGGGAGGCCGCAGCGCGAGCCGCCTTGCGGGAAGAAGCCGCCGCCCGGGCCGCCTTTCAGGAAGCCGCCGCCCCACGGAGGCCTGAGTCCCACCAGCTCGAAGACGACGCCGACGACCTCGAGGACGAGAGATCGGGGCCGGCCACCCAGCCGTGGGTGCCGGAGGAGCTGCATTCGTCCTCTCCCCAGGACTGGAGGGAGTATTACTCCTCGCCGGAGAGCAGGGAAGAGGAAGCCACCCCCGCCCCCGACGAGATCCTCGACCTCACCAATGAGGCCCGCCACCCCGACCGCGACCGTCCCGAGACCGGATCCGGTGATGAGCGCGACGAACCCGAACCGGAGAGCGTTCGCCGACGACTGGAGCCGCAGCGGGCGGCCCGCGAGGCCGACCCCCCCGAGGACGACTCCATCGAGGACCGTTCCATCCGCGAGCTGTTCTGGGGCGAGGACTACTAGACGCCGCCCCGAGGAGCGGCCTACCCTCAGGACTTCGGGATCACCTTCGTCGGGTCCACGAA
>VAYC01000208.1 GCA_005885025.1 Actinomycetota bacterium
GTCGACCGCGGTGACCTCGGCAAACCGCTTGGTGACCCTGTCCAGCCGCACGTCGATATCGGCCAAGGGGGCGCCCTTTGTCGGAGGGATGGTGGCAGTGCCCGATTGTCGCACGGCAGCCTGCGTTGTAGCGATGAGCGCAACGTACCGGTGCCCGGAGGCCTGAGGGTGGGCCCCAGGGGCAAAGGCGAACGAGCCGCTTTGTACAGGCGGGCCAGTCGGTGAACCGAACCAGAAGGGGGCAGCCTTCCCCAGCTACCCCCTTCGGTTCGTTTCGCCGTCCCCTAGAGGGGGACGTGCGAGAGGACCATGATACGGGGTTCGGTCATTTCCTCCATCGCGTAGCGCAAGCCCTCCCGGCCGTACCCCGACTCCTTCGACCCGCCGTACGGCATCTGGTCGGCTCGAAAGGCCGAGGTGTCGTTGACGACGATGCCGCCGACCTCGAGCTCGCGATGGGCCAGCATGGCCCGCTCGATGGAGGAGGTGAAGAGCCCGGCCTGGAGGCCGTACTCCGAATCGTTCACCTCGGCTAGGGCCTCCTCGAAGGTCTGGTAGGGCTGGACCGTGATGACGGGGCCGAAGATCTCCATGCACCGGACCTTCATCTCGGGCGAGGTCTTGGCGAGCACCGTCGGGTGGTAGAAGGGGTCCTCCCGCTTCCCCCCGGTGAGGACCTCGGCGCCCTGGTCGACCGCCTCCTTGACCCAGGCGTCGACCCGTTCCAAGGCGTTGTGGTCGATGAGCGGGCCCACATCCACGGAGGGGTCGAGCGGGTCGCCGACCTTGAGGGACTCCACCTGCTTGATCAGGCGCGCCACGAAGTCCTCGTACACCTCCGACTGGATCAGCACCCTCTGCACCGAGATGCAGGACTGCCCGGCCTGGTAGTAGCCGCCCACCGCCACCCGGGCCGCAGCGTGATCGAGGTCGGCGTCTGAGTGCACGATGACCCCGGCGTTCCCCCCGAGCTCCAGCGTGGCGTGCTTGTGCGGATCGAGGCCCTTGAGCTTCCACCCGATCCCAGAGCCGGTGAAGGAGAGCTTCTTGAACCGGCGGTCTTCGACCAGCTTCTGGGCCCGGTCGCTGGAGATGGAGAGGACCGACAGCATCCCCTTGGGCAGCTCGGTCTCGTCGAACAGCTCGGCCAGAGCCAGGGCTCCGAGCGGGGTCACCCCGGCCGGCTTCACCACGATGGGGGCCCCAACGGCCAGGGCCGGCGCCACCTTGTGGGCCACCAGGTTGACCGGGAAGTTGAACGGGCTGATCCCCAGAACCGGGCCGTAGGCGAACCGACGGACGATCCCGGCCCGCGAGCCGAGCGACTGCTCGGTGTCCACCGCCGAGTCTCCTCCGAGGCCCACCGGAAGGTGGAAACGGCCCGGGTGACCTCGATCTTGGACCACTTGAGAGGTTTGCCGCCCTCCCGAGCCACCAACTCGGCGAGCTCGTCGACCCGGTCGGCGATGCGGCGCGAGATGAGGGCCAGGGCCTCGGCCCGTACGTAGGTGGGGAGGTGGCGGGATTTCTTGAAGGTGCTGGCAGCGGCCGCCACGGCCTGCTCGACATCCTCGTCGGTGGGCACACCGATCTCGGCTACGACGCTGCCGTCGTACGGGCTCTTGACAGCCAGTGTTCCCCGGCCCGTCTTCCACTGCCCGGCCGCGTAAAAGAGTCTCGTCTTCCCAGCCATCACAGCCACCGGCTCAATCGATCGCCGCCATCACGTGCTTGAGGTTCGTGTACTCCTCGATCGAGTAGATCGACATGTCTTTCCCGTACCCGCTCTGCTTGTATCCGCCGTGGGGCATCTCGGGCGTGAGCGGGATGTGGGTGTTGATCCACACCGTCCCGAACTTGAGCCGCCGGGAGGCGTTCAGCGCTCGTCCGATGTCCCTCGTCCATACCGAGGCCGCCAGGCCGTAGTCGACGTCGTTGGCCCACTCCAGCGCCTGGTCGTCGTTCTCGAACCGCTGGACCGTCACGACCGGCCCGAAGATCTCTTTCCTCACCACCTCGGCATCCTGACCGACGCCGGCGATGACCGTGGGCTTGATGAAGAATCCGGGCCCCTTCATGGCCTCGCCGCCCGTCAGGATCTTCGCGTCGGTCTTCTTGGCGCGCTCGAGAAAACCCATGACCCGCTGGTAGTGCTCCTTCGACACGACCGGCCCCATCTCCGTGTCGTCTTTCGCGGGGTCTCCGACGGTCAGGGATTCGACCGCCGGCACGAGTTTGGTGAGGAGCTTGTCGTAGACCTTGGGTCCGGCCAGCACCCGGCAGGCCGCCGTGCAGTCTTGCCCGGAGTTGAAGTACCCGGCGATCTTGATCCACTCCACGGAGGACTCCAGGTTCGCGTCATCGAACACGATCACCGGGGCCTTGCCGCCGAGCTCGAGGTGGACCCGTTTCAGGGTGTCGGCGGCCGCCCGGGCCACTTCCTTTCCGGTGGTGACCTCTCCCGTGAGCGACACCATGCCGACCTGGGGGTGCTTGACGATCGCCGCGCCGGTGGGGACCCCGTCCCCGAGAACGACATTGAAGACACCGGGCGGGAAGATGTCGCCGGCAAGCTCGGCCACGCGAAGCAGCGAGAGCGGCGTCCACTCGGACGGCTTGACGACCACCGTGTTCCCTGCGGCGAGGGCCGGCCCGAACTTCCAGATCGCCATCCACAGGGGGTAGTTCCAGGGCGCGATGAGGCCCACCACCCCGATCGGCTCGCGCCTCAGCATGCTCGTGTAGAGCGTCGACTCCACCTTGAAGTACTCACCGACCGCCCGGCCCTCCATGACACGGGCCGCTCCGGCGAAGAACCGCACGTGGTCGGTCATGACCGGCATCTCGTCTCTCATGACCGACGCGAACGGCTTTCCCACATTCTCGGACTCGATCCGGCCGATCTCCTCGGCGTGCTCGTCGATGGCGGCGGCCAGCTTCAGCATCAAGGCCTGTCGCTCGCCGGGCGTCGTGTCGAACCAGACCTCGTCGAACGCCTTCTGGGCAGCCTTCACCGCCCGGTCGACGTCCTCCTCGGATCCACGGGGGATCTCGGCGATGACCTCGCCCGTCGCCGGATTGACGACAGGGAGCCGCTCCTCAGCGGTGCTGTCGACCCATTCCCCACCAACGAACATCTGACGCTGTTTGATCGCGGTGACCATGCTCGCCCTCCCTGACACGCACCGACAGCATCAGGCTATTCCTTTCGGGCGAGCTCGTGCAGTGCCAAACGCGCGAAGCGCCCACGGGCAGTTGTACGGCCGGGACAAGGGCCCGGCGGCGACATGTCGGGGGGGCGGTCAGGCCGTGGGCTCTTCGTCCTGCTCCATCGAGAGGAACTCGGGCATGATGATGTCGAATCCCTCCTGCCGCTCGAGCAGGTCCTCGGCCCGGAGGTCCTCGGGCTCGACGCCCGGGTCCTCCTCGTCCAGGAGGACCGGCGAGTCTCCCACGTGGACGGTTCGCGTCAGCTCCATCGCCACCTCGAGTTGCAGCACGATGCCCGAGAGGTGATCCCGGGCGGCGGACAGGTCGGCGAGGGCGAGGTCCCGGCTATGGGCCAGCCCCACGAGCACGTGATCCCGTTCGGCCCGAGCTTCCTGAAGGGCCTCCTCGGCCTGCACGATGAGCCGCTCGGCCTCCTCCTCGGCCTCTTTCCTGATCTGTTGCGCCAATTTATGGGCCTCGGAGAGTTGCTGCTTCGCCTCGTCGTCCGCTTCCCGGCGGATCTTCTCGGCCTGCTGGTCGGCCAGCCGGATGAAGTCGGCCATCCTCGCGCCCAGCTGGTTGTACGCGTCGTCCTTCGCCATCTGGTACCGGCGCCGAGCAGAGTCGCGCTCTCCTCGGGCCTCCTCCAACTCGTCTTCCAGCGACTCGGTTCGCGCCACGAGTCGCATGATGTAGTCCTGGACCTGGTCCGGGTCGAAGCCGCGCAGCACCGTGGTGAAATGCGGGTAGACACTGTCGGCGTCCGGAGGGCCGAAGAGGTCGAGGTCTGCGGTGGTGGACACGAGGGCCTCCTTCCTGGCTGAGATCGGGGAAGAGCAGGACGAGAGAGCGTCCCTGTCCGCAGTGCCTATGAGGTCTAGGGGTAGGACTCTAGCCCTGGAAAACGCGATTTCAACGACCTTCGGCAGGGAACCTCACTGCCCGGGCCTTGACCTTCGAGCCGTCGGACGGTCCTGCGGCGGATCGCTCGCCGCTGGCGAGGAGATCCCTGGCTCGGAGGGCCAGGAAGAACTCCATGCGATCGCGGGCCGATGACAGGCGCCGGCCGGTGAGCTCCTCGACCTTCCGCATCCGGTACCGAAGCGTGTGCCGGTGCACGAAGAGATCCTTGGCGGCCGCTTCCCACCGGGCGTTTCGCTCGAGGAAGCCGCGGAGCGACGCAAGGAGGTCACCGCCGTGCGCTTGGTCGTAGCGGTCGAGCGGCGCCAGCACGCTGTCAGCGAACGTGCGAAGGGCCTCGGGATCCTGGAGGGAGAGCAGGAGCTGATAGGTGCCGAGGTCGGCGAATTCCGCCTGGAGCCTTCCTTCCGTCCGGCACAGTTGCAGCGCGTAGCGGGACTCCCGCACGCCTTGGAGGAGCTGCTCGAACGGGACCAGGCTGCCGGCACCGGCCAGCACCGGGCCGCGAGAGCGCGCCGCCACGGCCTCGCGCAGCCCTGAGAGAAAGCCCGGGCCATCCGGTTGCACCACGGACAGCACCAGGTCCTCGCGAGGTGAGGACAGGAACGCTCGCCCCCCCCGGGACAGGGCCTCCTCGCAGGCCAGGGCGAGCGTCTCCGGCGCTTCGGTCGTACTGGAAAACACCACCGCCGCGAGGGGCCGGCCCAGATCGAACCCCAGCCGCTCCAGCGCCAGCCGGGCTTCCCCAGGAGCGACCGAACCACGGAGGATCTGGTCGAGCAGGTCCCCCTT
>VAYC01000209.1 GCA_005885025.1 Actinomycetota bacterium
TGACTTGCCCTCTGACCAGCGATTCTTTCATCTTCTTGATCTTGACTTTCCAGGAAGTTTGAGGAATATTCATTGTAGGCTCAAGAAAGTGAAGATCTGCCCGATAGGAGTGGGAGATGGACACAAGAACGGAGCGGCGATGGCTGGACCACCTGAGCGAGGAAGACCTGGCGTTCCTGAAGCGCTTCCTGCTGGCCTCGGGGACCCTGAAGGAGCTGGCCCGCCAGTACGGCATCTCGTACCCGACGGTGCGACTCCGGCTGGACCGGCTCATCGACAGGGTGAAGCTCATCGACGAGCAGTCTGGTGCCGACCCATTCGAACTGAGGCTGCGCAGCCTGTACGCGGAGGCGAGGCTCGACGACGCCACGTTCCGCGAGCTGCTGCGCGCGTATCGCGAGGAGGAGCGAAGTGAAGAGCGCCAAGGCATTCGCTAGAGCCCTGATCGTTGCCGCCGCTGTCGTGGTCCCGGCGACGTCCGCCGGTGCGGCGACGCCGATCGTGGACTGGGACCGGACGCCGCCGCTGTCGGGCACGGTCGTGCACAGCACGGTGCGCATCGAGGCCACGTCCGGTGGTGGAACGTTCCCGCTCGCGGCGATCGACCACCCTCCGGTGGACGGCCCGGGCTACGCGATCTGGGGAAGGATCCGCTACCAAGGGGTGGAGGGCTCGGGTTTCCTGGAGATGTGGAGCGTCTTCCCCGGCCTGGGTCGGTATTTCAGCCGCACCCTGGACACGGAAGGACCAGTTGCGCGAATCGCCGGGAGCTCCGACTGGCGCACCTTCGAGCTCCCGTTCCGTGTTCAGGACGGGGTGCGGCCCTCACGACTGGAGGTCAACCTCATCCTTCCCGGAAAGGGAAGCGTGTGGATCGACTCCCTCCAACTCGTCGCGGGCCTGCCCGAAAGCTCCGGCTGGTGGTCGGGTCGAACCGGCGGCCTGATCGGGGGGATCGGCGGGAGCGTCATCGGATTGCTCGGGGCGCTGCTGGGGAGTCTCACCGCCAGACGGCGAGCCCGGGGCTTCGTCCTCGGCTTGATGCTCGCCCTCGCCGTGACCGGCGCGGGCTTGATCGTGGTCGGAGGTATCGCCCTGGCGTTCCGGCAGCCCTACGCGGTGTGGTTCCCGCTCTTGCTCGGCGGGACGATCCTGGCCGTCGTGTTCGGGAACGGGCTCCGCACCGCACGCCGAGCCTTCGAGGACGCCGAGCTCCGCAAGATGAGAGCGCTTGACCTCTCGCGACCGTAGTTCGGATCACCGGAGTGAGACACTACCCGGGAACGGGAACGGGAGGCAGCTGCTTCAGCGCGGCGTCCACGTCGGCCTGCCGGAACTCGACTTCCGGCAGCCGCCCGGCCAGGTAGTCGTCGTACGCCTGCATGTCGAAGTGCCCGTGCCCGGACAGGTTGAACAGGATGACCTTCTCCTTCCCCGACTCGCGGGCCTCCGCGGCCTCGTCGATGACGGCCCTGATGGCATGGGCCGGCTCCGGTCCCGCCACGATCCCCTGGGTCCGGGCGAACTGCACCGCGGCCTCGAAGACCGGGTTCTGCGTGTACGCCTTGGCCTCCATGTGGCCGTGCTTCACCAACAGCGACAGCGACGGCGCGTCCCCGTGGTACCGGAGCCCGCCGGCGTGCACCGGTGCTGGCACGAACGTGTGCCCGATGGTGTACATGGGGAACAGCGGCGTGGTCTCGCCCGTGTCGCCGAAGTCGTAGGCGAACCTCCCCTTGGTCAGGGTGGGACAGGCCGCCGGCTCACACGCCACGAACCGCGTCTGCCTCTTCCCGGCCAGCCGGTCCTGCATGAAGGGGTAGCACAGACCGGCGAAGTTCGAACCGCCCCCCACGCATCCGATCACGACGTCCGGGTATTCGCCCGCCATCTCCATCTGCTTCTTGGCCTCCTGCCCGAGCACCGTCTGATGCAGCAGAACGTGATTGGCGACGCTTCCGATGGCGTACTTCGTCCCGGTCCCGGTGACCGCCGCTTCGATGGCCTCGCTGATGGCGATCCCGGATCTTCTTCCCCGCCTGGGTCGTCGGGGTCGGTGAGGGACGGACCTCGGCGCCGAACGTCTCCATCAGCACCCTCCGGTACGGCTTCTGCTCGTAGGAGGCCCTCACCATGAACACCACGCACTCCAGCCCGAAGAACGCGCACCCCATGGCGAGCGCCGAGCCCCATTGCCCCGCCCCGGTCTCGGTGGTCAGCCGCTTCGTCCCCGCTTCCTTGTTGTAGTAGGCCTGCGCCACCGCCGTGTTCGGCTTGTGGGAGCCGACCGGCGAGGTGCCCTCGTACTTGAAGTAGATGTGAGCTGGCGTCTTCAGGGCCTGCTCGAGACGCCGGGCTCGATAGAGCGGCGTCGGCCTCCACAGCCGGTACACGTCGAGGACCGCCCCCGGAATGTCGATCCAGGGCTCGGAGGAGACTTCCTGCTTGACCAACGACTCCGGGAACAGCGGCAGCAAGAGGTCCGGGGTGACCGGCTCGTGCGTCCCTGGATGGAGGGGCGGCAGCGGGGGAATCCCGGCTGCGGCCATGTCCGGGAGGATGTTGTACCAGGCCGTGGGGATCTCGTCCGACTTGAGGTTGAACTGAACCGTCTCGGCCATGGTCTCCTCCTCGGTGTGGCGACGGCCGCGCACGTCCCTCCTCGCGGGAGCCGCCATTCTATCTTCCGGCCTTCGCGCAGAGGGGCTAAGCTTCGCCGTCGCCTCAGAGGAAGGGGGGAGTTGGATGAAACGTGCATCGGTCGCGATCACCTCGGCCCTGGTCGTCTTGATGCTCCTCATCTCGAGCGCGACGGCGGGCGGGAAGGGCGACGCAGGCTCCGCTCGACAGCGATGGAGCCAGTTCTGGGCGGATCGCCAGGCCGCGGCGGTTTGGCGAGGACTGCACCCGAAGCCCGCGCTCCCCCTTCCCAAGACCCACGGGGTACCGGCCGTTCCGAACGCCTGGACCACGCTCCGAGGGGTCCGGCAGATCAGCCGGGACACTTCCACGCCTCGCGGCGGCTCGGAACCGGACACGCAGGCCGAGCCCTACATCGCCATGGACCCGAACAACCCGCGTCACGTGGTCGCGGTGTTCCAGCAGGGTCGTTTCCCGGACGGCGGCTCGGTCGGTCCGGGGTACGCCACCAGCAAGGACGGCGGAAGGACGTGGGTCACCGACGAGTTCCCAGGGGTCACCACCGATCGGGGCGGGTTCTGGGATCGGGCCTCCGACCCGTGGGTGGCGTTCGGACCCGACGGCGCGGTGTATGCGGTCCTCATCGCCTTCCAGGAAGTGGCATGCGACAGCGGCATCACGGTGAGTCGCTCCGATGACGGCGGCATCACGTGGAACCCACCGGTGGAGGCCCAGCACGACACCAGCTGCGCGGTGTTCAACGACAAGGAATCCATCACCGTCGATACGGACCCCGACAGCCCGCACGAGGGCCGCGTCTACATCACTTGGGACCGGGTGAGCGCCGGCCAGCCGATCCAGTTGAAGTATTCCGACGACCGGGGCCAGACATGGAGCTCGATGAAGAGCGTCTCGGGTTCGGTCTCGGGTGTCGGGGCGAACGTGCTCGCGCAGCCCAACGGGAACGTCTCGGTCGTCTACATCGACCTGAACAACGGGTTCGAGGTGGTGCAGACCTCGACCAACGGGGGGGACACGTGGGGGCCGATCGTGAACATCGGGCTCGACGAAGCCAGCTCGCCGTTCGACCAGCGGGTGAACTGCGACCTGCCGACCTTCGCGGTGGACTCCAGAACGTCGTTCATGTACGTCGGCTGGTGTGACGCCCGTTTCCGCGCCGACGGCCTGAACGACATCCTGGTGTGGAAGTCGATCAACGGTGGCTCGACCTGGACCGGTCCGGTCAAGGTCAACGCCGACTCGAGCGGGAGCGGCCAGGGCCATCTCAACGTCGGCTTGGCCGCGCTCAATCACGTCGTCCATGCCTTCTACCTGGTGAGGAAGAACAGCGGTGGCGTGTGGAGCAACTTCGTGGTCCAGCGCTACAGCCACTCCGAAGACGACGGGGTGACCTATTCGAGTGAGATCCCGGTCGGGCCGAAGACCGACCTTACGTACGCAGCCCAAGCTGGCGGGAAGTTCCTCGGCGACTACATCGGGATCGCTGCCGGGTTGACGACGGCCCACCCCGTCTGGTGCCGGGCCTCGCGACCCCCCCAGCCCGAGACCTACCACCAGACCACCTGGAGCGCGGTGATCATCCAGTAGCGGAAAACGACCGGCGCGTCACCGTGCGCTGCCGCGTGGCGGCCAGTCGACTCCTTCCCAGGGGTCGTAGTCGACTTCGAGCGGTTCCTGGGGAGGGCGCTTCTTTTCGGGCACGTTGCGCAGGTTGACCCGGATCCGGGTCCACGTGGTGCTCCGCCCGCGCATCGAGTCGACCAGCACGTCCGCCGGGGCAAGGTAGGGCCAGACCTTCGGATGGCGGGCCTTCCATCGCTCCAGGCCCTCGCGGGCATCTTTCTCGGTTGCGGCGCGCGCGATCTCGACGAGGGGCATCTTCGTGCGGCGTCGCCCGGTCGGCCCAACCTTCTTCCCCGGGGCGGGCGGGGGAACGACGCCCTCGCGGGACGTCGCACCCGCGGCCCTTCGCTTCGATGGCTGGACGCGGGGCGGCTCGCCGGCTTGCTTCGCGAAGTGGGGTGGCCACGGCGCGTCGCCGAACCCGGCCGCTTCGTGCTGGACCGCGAGGTCGAGCAACGGCTGTAGTGAGCCCACGGCTTCGTCGATCCCCGTGGCGGCGTCGCCCTCTCGCTCGAATCGGTGCCGAACGGTGTCGATCGTGAACGCGGACGGATCGCAGGTGGGAACCTCCTCCCACCGCAGCGGTGTGGAGACGCGGGCATCTGGGGTGGGCCGCACCGAATATGCCGAGGCCACTGTGCGGTCTTTCGCGTTCTGATTGTAATCGAGGAACACGCCGTGGCGTTCTTCTTTCCACCACTTGCTGGTGGCCAGGTCCGGGGCCCGCCGCTCGACCTCCCGTGCCAAGGCCAGGGCCGCACGCCGAACCTCCGGGAAGGTCCACCGGCGTTCGAGCCGGCAATACACGTGGAAACCGCGCGATCCTGAGGTCTTCGGCCAGGCGGCGAGGCCGAAGTCCTCCAGCGCCTGCCGCGTCACCAGCGCCACCTCCCGGACCTGGGGCCAGGGGACGGCCGGCAGAGGGTCCAGATCCACGCGGAGCTCGTCCGGATGTTCGAGGTCGTCCGCCCGCACCGGATGCGGGTTGAGGTCGATGCACCCGAGGTTGATCACCCAGGCGAGTTGGGCGGCGTCACGCACCACGATCTCGTGCGCCGTCCGCCCCGATGGAAAGCTCAGCTCGACGGTCTCGACCCAATCCGGACGGGAGGTCGGGGCTCGCTTCTGGAAGAAGAACTCCCCCTCGGCGCCGTTCGGGTATCGCTTCAGCGCCATCGGCCGGCCGGCCACACCTCGCAGGGCGCCGTCGGCGACACCGAGGTAATACCGGACCAAGTCGAGCTTGGTGTGTCCCGTGTGCGGGAAGAAGACCTTCTCCGGGTTGGTGATGGTTACCTTCCGGCCGGCGACCTCAAGGATTTGTTCGCTCTTCGGCACGCGGAAACGATAACCGCCTCGGAACTTCGATTGGGGTTGGCGCGTAGGTTGTGGCAGATGGGAAAGACGGTCTCGTCCCTCCGAGGTCTATGCGCGGTGGTGGCCTTCCTGCTGCTCCCTGCGTGCACGGGAGCCCCGAGGGGGGGATCTCCCAGTTCACCCTCTGCTTCCTCTGAGGTCTCGACCCCGACGCCTTCTCCCGCCGACCTCTTCGTCCGAACGTGCGAAGCCAGCGTGTACGGAGACCTCGGGA